>CAKZYH010000409.1 GCA_937884725.1 uncultured Paracoccaceae bacterium | reverse complement strand
TGGCGCGCGAGATAGTCCAGCCATGGCGCTTTCGTGCCCATGCCTGCCCCCTTTTTCGGATTTTTCAGGAAAGACCCGCCCCAGCGGCGGTGTCGGCGGCTGTTGCGCCGTGCGATCGGACCAGATCAATACTGATCGATCACCGTCGCCCCCGGGTTAGTCGGAGCGACCCTCCAGCTCTCGCACACGCGCGGAGAGTTCTTGGACTGCCCGCACCAGCGGGGCGACAAACTCAGTGTAGCCCAGCGACTGGACGTCCGCGCCGCCGTTGCGGGAGTGTTCCTGAAAACCACCGAAGTCGACGCCACTGCGAGCAATGAGGTCCGCAACGTCCTGCGCGATAAAGCCATGGTGAAAACGCGTCCGTGCCAAGCTCTTCGGCGCAGCACCATCGGCGCGGTCGTAATCGTCTCGAAAGTCCCATCGGAAATCTACCGGCCGAAGCGCCTCAATGAACTCAAGGCCAAGCCCGGTGTCCCGCACATCGGTTTTGTCGCGGCCATCAGAACGGTTTTGGACCGCACCGTAAGCATAAACTGTGGTGGCGGAGTTGCCGAGCTGGAGCTGATCTGAGCCCGTCACCTGGGCGTCGAACCCGACCGCTGTCGCGTTCGTCACCGCAGTTCCGGACGTCGCCAGGGCATCTTTGCCCACCGCCGTGCACTGATCACCGAGGCTCACGAGGCCGGCGCCTGACCCAACAAACACGTTGTCCACGCCGGACACGTTGTCTCGTCCCGCCAGGCGACCCACAGAAACATTGTCGTCACCGGTCGTCACCGAGGAGCCAGCCGCATTTCCAACGAACGTGTTGCCATCGCCGCTGGTCAGCGCCGTCGCAGTCTGTGCCCCAAGCGCAGTGTTCTCGACACCGGTCGTGACGGCATCGGCAGCATCCATGCCGAGCGCCACTGATGAGGTGTCTGCGCCAAGCCCATGCCACACCCTCAGCGCACTCCCCACAGTAAACGCGCCAGAGGACTCAACCTTAAAGCCCTCAACAAATTGGATCCCGTCCGCCGAAACTTTCACCGCGAACGTATCGGATCCCACCAGACCGAACTCAGCCCGCCCAGAAAATCCGGTCTGAAAAACCAATGACGCTGTATCCGTCACGGTATTCTTGTTGATCTTCATCTGCGAGTCGCCGCCCGCATGGTTGAACAGGACCGCATCAGAGCTGACCGTGAGGCGGTTCGTCGTGTCCGCTGTCGCGTTCACGCCCAACAGCGAGGTGGTGCCACCTGGCGCGCCAATCCCCTGCCAGTCAGACCCATCGAAGACCACTAAGGCAGCTTCGTCGGCGATGTAGGCCAGCCAGCCCGTGTGCGGAACACGGCGTTGCCAAACCCCGTCGCGGTACACCGCAACATGGCCGGTCCAACCAGTCCAAGCCCCAGAGGCCCCAGATGGCACGATGTGCCGCTCGCCCTCGCTCGGCGCACCGGGTGGGACGGCCAGTCCACGGCTTTCCACACTCAGCTGCACCACTTCGTCCAGCGCGAGCAGGGCTTCGTTCACCGTCACATGCTTCTGCGCCTGCGCTTCCTGCAGAAACGGCAGCGACAAGTTCGTGCTAGTCGACATTCAAAGTCACCTCGTAGGGTTCGCCAGGCCCGAAACCGGGCGCAACTTGGCGAATGCAAACGCTCAAGCTCTGTTGGGCCGCGCCAAAGTCGGCCACCTCATCGGCGGCGAGATAAACCGCACTCGGCGACGTCACGGACAACGTGCGGACCACCGTGGAACCGTTCAGGATATCAATGCTGTACCGCTCACTTTCCTCACTCAGCGGGACATCCTCGGCGTCTAACCAGCTGTCACCGCCAATGCGGGTGCGGCGAACGAACCGGATCTCCACATCGCCCACCCCTGAGCGCCGGGCGCTCCCGTGAACTGGCGCGTAAGGCACCAGTCCCCGCCCCTTCGGCGTCGCTGTGATCGTAGTCGTGCGATCGCCGCCAACGCCGTCGGCTGCTGGACCCGCCCTCACGGTCTTGGCGAGCCCCAAGGCCGAGCGCGCAATGGGCCACTGTGCCAACGTTCCGTCGAGCACAAGAACTGCAGCACCTACACTTTGGCCCGCCGCAATCCTGCCCTCCGTACCCAGCACACCGCGCAGGAGGGGCGACAGCCGATAGGTGCGTTCGGCGACCAGCTCCGCGTCGCGAAACTGCAGGACTTCCCATTCACCATCGTCGGCCTGCACCGCCAGCGCATTCGCCCCCGCCAGCAGGTCAACCTCGTCGGCTGATGCCAACGACCCGCCATAAAGGCGCACCGTCATGGCGCCGCCGTCATGCCAGCGGCTGGACGGCCCCACAGGCGCCGGCTCGACCACCTCACCCATCGTGGCAGGTCGCTCCACAGCCCGCTCATAGGTCAATGCGCCACCGCTTTGGGCGGTCCAGATGCCCATGGTTCCGGGCCAGGGCCGGGAGAACGTCGCCAGCCAAGGCACATACGCCGCAACGCTTTCGTCCAGGATGGGCAAGTCCGCCACCCGAACCACAGGCGGCGCCACAGCGGCCACAGTCGCAGGGCTTTGATAACTCGCGACAACCTCAGCCGGCACGAGCACCGAGCGATCAACGGTGTGCCCGGCCACGGCACGTGCCCCGGCATCTTCGATGGTATCGAGCACCACCGATCGCGCGCCGTCGTCGTCCACCAGGTCCACCGCGTCACCCGGCTGCAGAGCAATCAGGCTCGGCGGCACACCAAACGATAAAGTCGTCCGCGCCGCCCATCGGAGCTGCAGCGCGGTATCGGCAAGCTCCGCAGCCAGCCCATCATTCATGGACCCGTTCAGCGAAATCTCTTCGATCTGCCGCTCCGAGGCCGCCACCGGCAGATGCCGCGCTCCTGCCACGCGATACTCTCGACCGCTGTCGAAATAGCGCAGGCGCTGCTCCACAGGCAGGCTCGCCGCCTCAAGCCGCGTCTCGCGGACAATTGCGTCCGCGTCGTCCACCATGTCGTCCGTAGTCAACGTCATTGAGGACGCTGGCGCCGGACCGCTAAACCGAACCCCGACGCCAGTGTCAGTCGCCATGACCGATGCGGCTGTCAGCAAAGGGTCGAGCGCATCGCGCAACGACGTGCTGCCAGGCACCATGAAACCGTCAATCACTGTCCCACGGACCGTTACTTCCGGCTTTTCAAGCCCCCAATCGGCAAACATCGTCTCGATGAGTTCGCCGACCGGCGCCGACCCAAACCGGCCCGACACCCAGTGCCCACGGGCCCAGTTTTCGCCATCCGACCACACGTCCGTGCGATGCGGAAAGGCCGGCCAGGGCCTTGCATCCCACGTCCACACATGAGTGGCGCTCAGGTCCAGCATCCGTCCGCCGTAGACCGCCGATACCGGATTTAGCTGCTCCGCGTTCGCTCCGCGCGCCGGATCGAACGCGTCAATCATCGCGCTCAGATAGGCCCGTTGGATCCCATCATCACGCCGCCCGTGCGAATAGTACGGCAGCGCCGACTCCGAACTTTTTGCATCGTAGAAAACGTTCGGCTGGTTGGAGCCTCGGTCAATCGCCGGACACCCAACCTCAGTGAACCAAACAGGCTTCATCCCAGGCACCCAAGCTGTGGCGTTCTGGACCTCCACACCGTTCACCCGGTCAAAATGCGCGTTGCTCCACCACCCGGCTAAGTCCTTGTAGCGGTAAACCCAATCCTTGCCGTAGGCGCCATCGGCCACCGGCGTGCGGACCTGCGCGTCGCGATCAGCGGACGAGGCATAGTACCAATCGAAACCCTCACCACCGCCGACATTGCCGCCAAGGTATGCGGGATCGTAAATCTCGGACGCGACATCCGCGTCCAAGTGCCCCCCATCCCGCCAATCGCTCAGCGGCCAGTAATTGTCGATCCCAATGAAGTCGACATTCTGATCAGCCCAAAACGGATCCAGGTGAAACGAAACATCGCCGTCCCGATGGTCGCCAAAATACTCTGACCAGTCCGCCGCATAGGAAATCTTAGTCGACGCGCCGAGCACACCGCGCACGTCACCAGCGAGCGCAACCAGTGCATCAACAAAGGGATAACCAGCGCCTCCCCGAGAGCGCGACAAGCCCCTCAGCTCTGAGCCCACGAGGAACGCATCGACACCGCCCGCTGCGGCGCACAAATGCGCGTAGTGCAAAATCATGCGGCGCAGCGTCCATTCCTCAGAGCCGCTGTAGGCGACACTCTCGCCACTGATGGCGAAGTCGGAGACTTGCGCTGCCCCGACAAAGTTGCCGATGGCAGCGTCTGCTGCCCCTGTGCCGTCAATCGTCCCAGGCTGACCCTGCGCCGGCGACACGGTAATGCGCCCCCGCCAAGGGTGCTTGGGCTGCTCCCCAGCACCATAAGGGTCGGGAAGCCCATTTCCCGACGGCACATCCATCAGAATGAATGGGTAAAAAGTCACCTTCAGCCCGCGCGAGCGCAGCACCTGGATGGCATTCACAACAGAGGCATCGTTCGGCGTACCACCATACGATGGATGCCCGTCTTCAACGCTCACCAAACGCGCATCACTGCGGTCAACGCCGGCGACCTGCCAGTCGATTGACGTCGGCCTAAACGGCGCCTCCACCCGCGGCGTCAGCGTACAGTTTTGCGCACGCAAATCATCGCCAAACCAGGCCACCACCAGGGCCACCCGCTCAAGGTTCGGGCAGATCGCCAATAGCTCATCGACCGACGTCTCAAAATCGCTCACACCGATGGCCAAGTGACGGTTGTCGTCGACCACCTCCCCGGGACCCAACTCACGGGTCACGGCGGCGGGATCGTAGCCAAACTCGGTCGCCCCGGGGATCAAGGTCACGGCCCTCACTTGCCGCTCCAGTTCCCCAATTGGCCTCACCACCTCAAAGGTCAGCTGCGGCAGGCGGTTCCCGTAGGCGCCCAGCGGCAGCCCTTCAAAGACCACATAAGCGAGCCCGCGAAACGCCGGCGCCTCGCCCTCCCAGCCCTCAATCAGCGGATCGCAGGGCTGGTCCTCCGTGCCGGTGTAAACCCGGTGGGTGACCTTAGCGAGATCGAGCGGCTCACCATCCGCCCAAACCCGACCGATGCGCCCAATAACACCCTCGCAAATCCCTACCGCAAAGTTGGCGCTGTAGGTGTACTCGCGAACCTTCGGGCCGCCACCGCCCTTACCGCCAACGCGGTTGGTATCGACATGCTCGATAAAGTCAGGCGCCCAAATCACGGTCCCGGCAAGGCGCATACGCCCATAAATGCGGGGGATTGGATTGCCCTCAGAGCCGGTCTGGACCGACAGATCCTCCATGTAACCGACAACGCGGGTCGAGTTGTCGCCAAACAGGCGCTGGTCGAACATGTTGCCGGCGATAGCCCCGGCCGCCCTGCCAAGCATGCCGCCAACAGGTCCCAAAATCCCGCCCACGGCCGAACCGGCCGCGCTCAAAACCAGCGTCGCCATCAGTCGCTCACCCCTGGAAAATCAAACGCCCCAGCGATCCGCCGGCGCCAAAACGGGACCATCGCCCCCGCCACAACCTTGCCCGCACCGTCGTACGCATGAGCAAAAGTCTCGGCAGACAACATCACGCCGGCATGCTTGGCCGGCATCCCGGCCCGCCAGCGAAACAAGACAATCGCACCCGGCCGCAGCGGAGCCGGCCCCACAAAATGCCGGGACGCCGCGCCGAGCATCGCCTCCTCGCCGCGTGCCTCAGCCCAATCGGGCGTATAGGCGGGGACATCTTCCGGCTCCGGCCCCACAAGCTCGCGCCAAAGCCCGCGCACCAGCCCGAAACAGTCACACCCCACCCCAAGGCACGAACCCTGGTGGTGGTACGGCGTTCCCAGCCAGCGCTGGGCCGCCGCCACAATATCGGCCCGGATCACTGGCCCGATCGCGCGTAAGTAAACACCCGGTCATTGCCCGGCAGAAACGGAAAACCGCGGAAGTCGGAATGGTCCGCAAACTGAGCTCGATAAGCATCCCACTCCGCGGCACATGCCGGTTTCACCGAAAGCTGATCACCAACCTCCAGCCCAGACAAAGCTCGGCGAAGCGTCAGCCAATTCGATGCGCCCCCCGCGTCCTGCGCGACGACCACTGTGGCGCCAGCAGCAGCACCGCTGGCCACCTCCGCGAAGCCGCCCGAGAAGTGCCCACTGACGCGCTCAGAAAAGCCGCTGACCCGCAGCCGCGCCCCGAAAACCTCAGACACAACGAGCGTCGTCGCCGGAAGCGCAGCCCACTGCGCATCGTTCAACCCGGCATCGCTGGTACGAGTGTACATCCGACCGCGGACGGCTTCGAGGGCCTGCATCGGCCCACGCACCTCTGCCTCGAACCCAAGGCTCGAACGACGGACCTCACCCAGCGTACCGCGGCGAAGCTCCATCCGCATTGTTGGATCCAACCAACTAACCAGCCACAACGATACCGTCGCACCGTCATAAAGCCCGAGCGCCAAATCGCTGGCGGACAGCGCGTCAGCCGTCAACGCCCCCGCAATCTCAAGGCCACCCACGTTCATGTCTGCGTGCGCAACATCGGTGGTGGTTTCCACCCCTGTCACCGCCTCAAACATCAGTCCGTCAAAGGTCAGCGCCTCGTCATGATCGGTGAACCCCAGCGATACCCCGTCGGTTCGATCCAAGCGCCAACACCGGCAAAGCGTCGTCGCGCCGGTATCCAAATGCGCCTGCAGCGCCGCCGGCACGGCCCTCACAACACGATCTCTACAATTGGAACGGTCGGGACTGAGCCAGCCTCAAAGTCCGACAGGTTCACGTTGAGCTCGTCCAAATCGAACCGCACTGGCGTGTCGAACCAAAACCCCGCCGTCACCGTCGCGCCGTTGCCCGGAACATGCCCCGAGCGGAACACGACAGCCCCATCGGTCACATCAAACTGCGCGCCCTCGCCTGCCGGCACGCCATCCACAGCCACAACAACCGACCCCGTCACGGGCAGCCGGATGGGACGCGCATAAGGTAAATGCGCGCCCCCGTAAGTCTTGATCAGTGGGAAACTGACTTGAGCCCCATCCCCGACACCAAGCTCTTGATCCGTTGCAGCAACGCTTTGACTTGGGCTGCAAGTTTTATGATCGAGCGGATCGTGGAATCGAAAGCCGTACAAACGGCCTCGGCGCTCTTCGAAAAAATCGACAAGTGTGAACAAATCATCGCGCGTCTTTACCCCTGTACCGGCGTCATACCGGCGTTTGCTATGCTTCCAACGTTGATTGCGCTCCTCGCGACCGCTCCCTAACGTCACAATTTCCGTACGCCGCACCGGCCCACCGGTCGCCCCCAGGGCCACTGGCAGCGGAAAGCGCACGTCGTGAAAACCATCCATCGGTCAAAGCCCCCGCCGGCCGCGGGTCACCGCCCGCGCCAGCATCGCTGTCATCTGCGCCTCCGACCGGCGGAAGCTCTCCACATCTTGAGTCTGGATGTTCACGACAATCGACCCGTTCCCGGCCCGTTTGCCGTCCTCCAGCGCAACACCAAGGCGGCCATCTGTGCCCCGAGCGAGCGGCAGAACCGCTTCCCGCCCCGCTTCCCCCATGAGGCCCACTCGGCCGCCAGCCATCGGAAAAGTCGTGGGCGTCCCAATCACGCCCCCCTCGGCAAAAGGGATCGCCTTCGTCGCTGCGCTCTTCACAACACCGCCAAGCAGCCCAGAAATCCCGGAGCCGAGGCCCGGGATAAGCTGATTTCCACCTTGGCCGAAAAGCCCGGTGATCGGCGCCAGCGCCGAGTTCAGAGTGCGGCTCGAGATCGACAGCGCGGCGCGCTTCAGAACGCCCTCAAGGCTCTTGCCCTCAACCAGCGCGTCCTTCAGCCCACGGCGCAACACGCTCGAAAACGAACGGGCCGATAGCGTGAGCGTGCTGGCAATCCTCTCAGCATGTTCTGGGGCATCGCCAAACAGGTCCTCGTTGTAGCGATCATCAGCCATCAGGGAATGCCTCCATCAACGCATCCAGGGTCGAACGCTGAAGCCGGCCACCGCCGTCCCCATCGCCGCCCAGAATCGCGCGAATTTCCGGAAGGGTGAGCGCCCAAAAATCGGCCGGCCGCATGCCGCGTTCACCCAAAAAGTGCGCCATCAACGAGCTCCAGGGGAATGGTTTCCCCCCGCTCACTCCGCCGCCTCGGTCGACCCAAAGGTGACCGTCAAGAGATCCGTCACAATGGCCGCGAACCCGGCCGCACCGCCCTCAGCCGTCATGCGTGCCACCTGATCATCGTCAATGGGATTGCCCGCACCGCGAAGCCCCGCGCCGATGATCGTGACCGCGTCGCGCGCCGACAGCGTCCCGTTCGCAAACCGATCGACCAGCGCGCTCATGTCACCAACCTGAAACGCTGCCTCGAGCTCAGCCAACGCACCGAGCGTCAGGCAGAGCGTCCAACGGTGCCCATCAAGCACCGCCGAAACTTCACCGCGATACCGATTGGCCATGGTCATGCGGCCGTAAAGGTCAGCTGGCCCGCCGACTCCAACGCCACATCGTAGACAACCTCGCCATCATGGTTGCCGCCATACTCCAGCGCCGTCAGCTGAAACGGCCCCTCGATCGTTCCAAAGTCGGGCACCACAACCTGCCAATCGCGCACCGCACCGGCAAAGAAGATGCCCTGCACCGTCGTGTCGGACTGCGCATCCTTAAAGATGCCAGAACCCGCCACATTGGCCCGCTTCACGCCAGCACCATCAAGCAGCTCGCGCCAATGGCCCGCGGAAGCCTGATCGGTGATATCGACCGCCTCAGCGCCAAACGAAATGCGGCGCGAGCGAAGCCCTGCCACCGTTATGAACGAACCCGTCCCGCTTTGATCGACCTTCAGCAAAAGGTCCCGTCCCCACTGCGCACCCATCGCGCCCTCCATGATCGTTCCGGCCAGCGCGCCGGGCTCAGCTCAGCTTTTCAGTCAAGAAACGAAACCGGTTTCGGCCCCGATATGAGCGCAAATCACGGCTCATCTCGATCGTCGTCGACAGATGTCGAACCAAAATCACCTTGTAACCGACAGCATTGAGCTGCACTTCATCAAGATGATCTACAATCTTCTCACAGATCTCAGACACTTCCCCGCGAGACTGATCACCAAAGACATCCATCTCAAGTGTATGGGTCTGGACCACCGGGCCATCAGAGCGGTCACGCTCTGTCACGAGCCGCCCAAACGTAATCAGCGGCATGGCCTCGTGGCGGCGCGGGCGGTCGAAAATCCGCCCTTCGCCGAGCATCGCCACCAGCGCAGCGTCACCCATGAGCAAATCATAAATCGCCGCCAAAACGGCGTGACGCCCGCTGCTCATGTCTGCTCCTCCTCACACAGGCACGCGAGGAAGGCGTGGCGCGCATCGTCCGGCTCTACAGCCATGATCCGGAACACGCGGGACCCGTCCACGATGCGCCAATTGCCATCCACATCGTCCCGCCAGCGCATGACGATGCGGTGCGTGACCAGGCCCAACGGCCTGCCCTCGCTCACCGATTCACGACGTCGCCTTGGTTGAACCTCGGCAAAGACTTCGCCCATCGACACCCAGTGCCGCGTGGTCCCGCCAGCGTCATCGACCACATCCTGGCGAACATCGAGCCGGACCCTGCGCCGCAACGCCCCCACCGAGGGCATCAGCAAAGCCTCGGCGTGCGAAAACCCGCCAGAAGCGCGTCAATCCCAAAGGCCTGCTCTGCCGACACGACACCCATCGGTGCCGCCTCGCGATGCTCGAACCAGAAGGCCACCAGCAGCAAAATCGCCTGCTTCAGCGGCGCCGGCACATCGTCCGCACTCGCATAACCGCAAGTGAGATCGATCTCGATGCCGTTCAGCGCCCGCCCAGGCTCAATCGCGGTCTCAAACTTGAGCCGAGCCGGCATTGAGGCCGTGTCGAGCGCATAGTCCGACGCGCTCACAACCTCGGGCGAGCCATCCGCACCATACACTGTCACGGCATCCACGCTTGCGACCGGTCCCGGCGCGAGCCGCACCAGCCCACTTGCGGGGACCTTATCAAGCGCAATGCGCCACCCTTGCGGCATCAACGCCCGTCCAGTCCGACGCTCCACATCCGTGCGCGCCGCTGCGATCAGCGCCTCAACAACGCCATCCTCGGCGCTGCTATCGATGCGCAAATGCGCCTTCGCCTCGCTCAGCGCGACGGGCTCCGCCGTCGGCTGCGTCACCAAAAACGCGACCATAACCTGCCTGCGTATCCTGCCTGTCAGAAACAAAAACGGGCCCGGACCACCTGGTCCGGACCCGCCACACGTCAGCGTTAGAATTCGCCGCCCTTAGGCAGAGAAATCCAAGAATTTGATGGCATCAAAGTCTTGCACGCCGCCGCCCACACGCTTGGTCACGTAGAACAGAACGTAAGGCTTGGCCGAGAACGGATCGCGCAGCACCTGAACGCCTTGACGGTCGACAACAAGGTAACCGCGGCGGAAGTCACCGAACGCAATCGCCTTCTCGCCAGTGGCGATATCCGGCATCTCTTCAGCTTCCACCACCTGGAAGTTGAGGAGCCCGGCGCGGCCACCTACCATCGCCGGCGGCGTCCAAAGATAATCGCCAGCACCATCCTTCATCTTGCGAACCACAGACTGCGTCGTGCGGTTCATGACAAAGGTGCCGTTCTGCCGATAACCAGCCTTCAGCGTATAGACGAGGTCGATCAGCTTGTCGGCCGGGGCGGTGGTCGGGAAAGCGCCATTCACACCAGTCGAAATGGTGCCAAGCGAATCCCAGGCCCAAGAACCTTCGTCCACGAAGTTGTAAGCCATGAAGCCTTTCGGCTGCGACGTACCATTGCCCTGGACAAAGGCAGCGCCTTCCTGCTCGGCAAACGCGGTCTCGATTTCGTCAGCCAACCATTGATCGAGATCGACGGCCGCATCGTCGAGCAGCACCGACGTCGCCGCCGGCATCGCGTAAAGTTCCATCGTCGGGAACTCGATCGCGGTCATCGACGCCGTCGTCTGCGGACGCGCCGCCGTCTCGGCCACCCAGCCCGTCTCCGGACCAGTGCTCGCAACAGGCTTGCGATACGTGCCACTCGACACCTGGCGCACGCTCGCAATGGAGCGGATCGGGCTGATGTTGCCCAGCCGACGCATCACTTCGGCCTCAATCTCCACCGGCACAGTAAAGCCAGCGTCCGAAGCACCCGCGGTCAGCGCCTTCTTCTCCAACGCCCGCAGTCCGGCTTCTTCACCGCCGCGCATGTAACCATGGAATGCGCTCTTGTGCTCATTGGCAACGCGCGGTGCCGCACCACCGATCGCAGGACGCTGCGCCTTCAGCTCCATGTCATCCATGCGGCGCTGATAAGCGTCCATGGCCGCATCGATGCGGGCCAGCTTCTCGCCGTCCAGCACATCGGCACTCGCCTTGCGCTCAAGCTCTTTCAGCCGGCGATCGTTGGTCGACTTGTACTCGTTAAATGCACCCCAATAGTCGGCAAAGGCATCAGTCAATTCAGCCTTGGTCTCAGGCGCCTTCATCTCGGTCATCCGTTCCACCTTGTTTCACGAAGAAGGGCCGCCGCGCGGTGCAGTTGGGCAATCAACTGCCCCTCAGCACTCCCCGCCCGGGCCCGGGCCGCAGCACCGTCAAGCGTGTTCGAACGCGTCGGTGCTGCCGCCCGCGCCCGTGCCTCGGGAAGCATCGGCGTGCACACCACCGAAACCTCCATCAAGTCCACTTCCAAAAGTCGCCGCACACGGCGCGAGCGATCCTCGTCCGCCCGCACGGTGCGGAAACCAATGGACAAACCATCCAATTGACCTGTCCGCATGCGCGTCCCAGCCGTCCCGGCAAGGCGGGAGCGGTCAAGCCGCCCCTCGACCCAGAGGCCGCGCTCATCTTCATCCATCACCGTCCAGTGACCGATGACTGCCGATGGCTGATGCTCCAACAGCATCTGGATGCCACCAGCGCCGCGCATCCGCAGCGAACGCGCAAACGCGCCTCGGGCCACCTCATCTCCAGAAAGATCGCAGAACCCGAACAACGACGCATAGCCGCAAAACCGCCCGTCAACGTCCACAGACGCGTTCACCGGCGAATACTTACGCTCGATCTGACCAGTCATGGCAGCAACCTCATTGGTAGCCGCACCACCCGCGGCGCTTGGCTCACAGCGCGCTCTGTCATCGCCCGCTCCAAACCGTCCAGAAACCGAGAGAATTCGTGATCAGCCGCCACATGCTGCACCGTCACGAACCGCAAAAGCGGCATGACCCAACGCCTCAATCGCTTCGTCATTAGGACTACCCAAACAGCGTGTTCAGCTTCGCGACCGCAGTCACAAAGTCGCTAAAGCGCGCGTTAGAGCGCGCGAGCTCGCGCATCATCCAAAGGCAAAATCCAGACGACGCTGTCGCCCAAAGAAAAAGAGCGAGATGCGCCAGGTCACCTCGATCAACAAAGCTCTGCGTGAGCGGATCCATCACCCCTCACCAAGCTCATCGGTCGACCGATGCGCGTCCGTCGGCAACTCGTCCTCCGGCGGTTCAGCCGAAGTCGCGGCTGCCGCTGATGGTTCATCCGAGCCTGACTGAAGCACGCCATCCGGCTCGGAAACGCCATAACCAACCGCCAGCCGCTTCTCATCGACCGACAAGAAGTCTGCAGCCGCGACCCTGTTCCAAACGGCCTCCCGCTCTTCCGACAACGCCTCGATCTGATCGGCATCAAAGGACAACCGCAGCGTCGGCGACCACGCCTCGCCAAGCCAATCCCCAACAGCACTTGCCGTACGCTGGACAAGCGGCAAAACCGTCTGGCGCCACAGCGCCCGCGTCGCCTCGCGATAGTTCGAATACGTGTTATCGCCTGGAATGCCGAGCAGCATCGGCGGCACACCAAACGCCAAAGCGATCTCGCGGGCTGCAAGGTTCTTGGCGTTGATGAAATCCATGTCCCGCGGGCTCATGGCCATCATCTTCCAGTCGAGCCCGCCCTCCAGCAGCATCGGCCGCCCAGCGTTACGAGCCCCGGTATAGCCGTCCTCAAGCTCAGCCTTCAGCCGATCGAACTGATCATCGGTCAGATGTCCTTCGCCGGTGTACACCAGCGCCCCCGACGGCCGTGCCGAGTTGTCCAAAAGCGCCTTCGCCCAGGCCGACGACGCGTTGTGCACGTCAATGCTGGTTAATGCCGCTTCAGCCGGCGCGAACCCGTAGTGATCATCGAGCGGATGGAACTGCTTTAAATGCAGGATCGGCACCGGCCGCCCCTGCTGCTCAAACCGCACCATGCGGGTGCCGAGCGAATACTCAAATGCCTGTGGCCACCCGTCCGGTCCGGCCAAAACCTTCATCCTGTCAGGCCGCAGCGCAAACAACTCGCGCGGCACACCCTCAAGGCTCACCGCTTCGAGGTACGCATTGCCGGACACGAGAAGGTGCCCGTAGAGCGTTTCCATCAACGAGCCGCCCGTCTGCCCTTGGTTGGGCCGGCGCAGCAAGGAGAGGAGCGGGTGCTCATCGAGTTCTTGGTCGCCGTCAAACAGCAGCCACGGTGCACTCGCCGCAGCCTCGGCAATCATCTTCACACAACGGAAAACAACAGGGTTCTTCGCAAACCCCTCTCGCGTCAGCGAAGCATAGTCCCGCGGCGTCCAGACCGGACGGCCTAAGCGTTCCATGGCCAATAGCCGGCCGACCCGCGAGGCTTTCACCTCCGGTTCCATAGCGCCCATCACATGCCCTTTGTCTTAGAAAGTGTTCGGGTTCAGCCGAACTTACGCACCCGCGGCGGCCGCGCCTGCGGCTGCAACATCAGCTCCGTAAGCGCCCACACCAACGCATCAATCCGGTCAGGCGAAGCCCCATCCGGCGTCCCGCTCGGCGCAAAGTTACACATTTGATCTTCCAGCGCCGCGTGCGTCCCTACGTGAGCCACGCGCCCCTTGGAATAAAGCAGTGCCACCGGCTCCGCCCGGCTCCATTTCCCGCGCGTCGCCCTCACCGCCTTCACCGGTACCGAAGGATCAGCCTCCCGCAGCACCGTCTCTACCATCTCGCCGCCCTGGTTCACCTCCGCGATCACCAGGTCAGCCTCGACAGCATGAAACAGCGATACCGCGCGCTCGGCCCAAACCGAAGGCGAAGCCTGCTCCACAGTGCGATCCGCAATCACATACCCGCGCCCATCCTCACCGACGCCAACGGCGACAATCCCGCACGCAGCAGAGCGAGCCCCACTCGTCGCCGGCGGATCAATAGCCACGACTATGCGCCCCAACGCCGGCTCATCAGGAACCCGGTAATGATCCAATTCTGCCCGAGACCACAGCGCATCATCGCGATCTTCAATCAGATCGCCGTCGAGCTCCTGCCGCCCCAGCCGCGTCCCTTGGTACTTGGCCACCACGGTCCGCATAAAGTTCGGCGCCAAAAACGCGGCGTTGTCCTGCGTCTTCATCCGCGAGACCGCACACCGCTCATCGGCAACCAGCTGCCGCATTAGCGGCGTCGCCCGCGGCGTTGTCGTCACCACCTGCCGGGGCCGTTCTCCCAGCCGCAGGCCAAACTGCAGCATATCCCAGGTGGCCTGCGCATAGGGCCATTTGGCCAACTCATCGCACCACGCCGCGCCAAACTGCGGCCCCCGCAAACTCTCCGGATCGGTCGCCGAAAACAGCTGCGCAATCGCCCCATTCGGCCATTCCAGCCGATTTCGTGACGGCAACCAGATAGGCTTCATATCCGGCGCTCCCCCATGGAGCAGCCCCGAAACCCCTTCCACCATCACGTCCCGCGCCTCGGAAAATGTCTCGCCGATCAGCGCCACCCGCCCCACTGGCTGGATGGCGTAGGGCGCCGTACCGGCCACAACCCCACGAACCCACTCAGCGCCAGCGCGCGTCTTGCCCGCCCCACGACCGCCCAGCACCAGCCAGGTCACCCAGTCACCGTCGGGCGGCAGTTGGTCCGCTCGGGCCCAAATCGGCCAGTCGGACAACAACCTTAAGACGCATTCATCCGTGCTACCCTGGACGACCTGCTCTTCAACACCTTCCTGGCACGCCAGAAGCAGGGCTTGCCGGACCACCTCCGGAGAAATGCCCTCTCCGTCCCGGGCGCTCAACTCTGCGCGGCCGATGTCGCCGGCTTCACCAGCCGTCTCACACGATCCACCAGTTCCGCTCGCGCCTCACCCGTCGTCAAAGCAGGACCGTCACTTTGCGCAGCGAACCGAGCGCACAAGTTCTGCAGCATCTCAAAGGTTTTCATCAATGCTGTCAGATCCTTAAGCCGGTCACTGCTCTTTGCATCGGCAGCTCCAGCCTCATAACCATCCAGCTCGTTGGTAAACGCGCTCATCAACCGTCGCAGCATTCCGTCGGGATCAGCACCCACGTCCGCCTGCTCCGTCATCACCAAACCCCTCAGGTCATGCCAGCCGCAGGCAGCCATTGTAGGCGCCACGAAAAAAGCGCCTCACGTTTTCCGTGGGCGCCCATCAGCTCGCTAATTCTCTTAGCCGCATTTCTCGACCGTGCATGAGTTCTACAGAACGAGCGTTACGATGTCAACCTTAAGTTTTCACCTCGTCCTCGTTGGGCCAAAAAACGAGACGATCCTCCAGATCCTCAACCGCCACATACTCCTCGCTCACGGTCCTGTTCCGAACCGAGATCCCCGCAGTATGGACGGTCTCCGGATCACCACTCACAAGCGGATGCCACCAAGCCAGGCCTCGTCCCTCCTCCAGCCGCCGATATGCACAAGACCGCGGCAACCAGCGCAACGTCCTCACCGCATCAGGCGTCAGCTGAACGCAGTCCGGAACCTCAGCCAATCGCCCAGAATAATCCCTGCAACGCGCAGTACATGTATCGAGCAAACGGCAAGACACGTCGGTCCAATAAAGGTCACCGGTGTCTTCCTCTTCCAACTTGTTCAGACAACACTTGCCGCAACCGTCACAGAGCGCCTCCCACTCGGAAGCACTCATCTCATCGAGAGTCTTCGTCTCCCAAAACGGCCGCGCCAACCTCATCCTCCAATAAAAAAGACCGCCCGGCTGGATCCTGCACGCTCACGCGCCAAAGGTCGCTATCTAAGCGCTCCTCACGCTCCATCCGCTCTGCGACATCTTGGGCGAAGACACCCTGCATGACCTTCTCAAAACGCCTTGCCGACTCACCAACCATAGGCGCCCAAAGGTCAATACCGGTCGCGTGATCAATCTCGATCCAAATCGCGCCGGCAGACGCATCGCCGCGCCGCACCAGCGCGCCGTACGCCCCCACTAAATCGACACGTCGAAGATAGGCCGAAACCCAGACAGCGGAAGTAAGCCGGTCCATCCGTTCACTCGCAGAAATGGCGCATTGCAGTCAGCGGCGAACACCTAGTGCATCCAGCAACGCTGGCGACATCCCTCTGTCAGCAGGCAAGCCCCGGGCCACAGCAAACCGAGAGATTGCATCGCGTGTGTTTGGTCCGTCGAGACCATCGACCACAAGCGGACCGAACCCTGCATCGTTCAGCGCCTGCTGGACCAAAGCCAGATCAACCGGCCTACCCGACGGCGGCGGAGCGCCCTCAGCGAACGGACGAGGCTCTATGCGCTCCGTCGCCACCGACCGCACATGGCGCGGTTCAACCACCTCCTGTGGCTCCGGCTGGGCCGTGAGCAAGGCCAGTGTCGGGCGCCCGGTGACCGGCAAACCGGCATCGCGCTCAAAGCTTTCAATCGCGCGACGCGTATCAGCGCTAAGCACCCCATCAGCCTCACCGATGAAGTGACCGCTGTTCTGAAGCCGCTCCTGCACCGAACGAATCAGAGGAGAGCTCTCCACAGAGTTGTGAGACGCAATCAGACCCTCGACGCTTTCGAGCGATGCATCCTGCGCAGCGCTGTCAAACATAGGCGCCGGATGCTCGGACGATTGCCCCCAAAGCCCGTTCGATACCGTCAGCCAACACACAGCAACGCCGACAAGGCTCCCAAGGTAGAGAGTCTTGCGCCGAGCAAACCTGCGTCTCCCCCGCCGCACCGCCGTTGCGATCGCGCAGCTGAGGTCTTCCACAGGCCAGGTATCAGGGTTGAACAGGCGTCGCACAGCAATCCTCCTGGCTGAACGATGCCAAATCTTCTTGAAGGCAAGGTTAAGGCACAACACACTCAAAATTTACAATTTGGCAGTGCGCAACAACGCCACCGTCATCGCGAAACGTCAGAATAAGCGCCTCACCTTGGAGCGCACCATGAACGCTATCAGAACCCTCGCCCTCATCGTCGCGCTCGCCTTGCTGGCGCACAGCGTGATGACCCAGAACAAGCTTGGGCGAATCATTACCGCCGTCTGGTCCGACGCAATCACCTTCTGTGAGCGACAACCCCAAGCCTGCTCGGAGACCCGCGAACTAACGGCTGAATGGCAGAGCACGATCCTGCCACCAACCTCCGATCAGCCGTCAATCGCCACCCACGGCTCAGCACCGCTGCCAACGCCTTGACAAAGGCAGCGCCAACAAGCGACCCACCGCCATGGCTGACGAAAAACTGCCCGACAAGAGCTTTCCCGTCTCGTGGGATCAACTCCACCGCGATTGCCGAGCGCTGGCCTGGCGCCTCAACAATCAAGGTCCGTTCGAAGCCGTCATCTGCATCACCCGCGGTGGCCTTGTGCCGACAGCCATCGTGGCCCGTGAACTCGGCGTGCGAGTCATCGAGACCATCTGCATCGTCTCCTATGGAGACTTTAAGCAGCTTGACACACTGACGGTCCTGAAAGGGATCGATCAGAACCTTCTGGACAATGTCGAAGGCAACAAAATCCTCTGCGTCGATGACTTGTCCGATACCGGGAAGACCGCTCAGCTCGTCAGAGAACGGCTGCCACATGCCCACATCGCGACCGTCTACGCCAAGCCAAACGGACGCCCTTACGTGAACACCTACGTCACGGAGGTGTCGCAAGACACCTGGATCTACTTTCCGTGGGACCTCGGTTTCGCGTTCCAGCCCCCGATTCGCGGCCGAGACTAAGCGTCAGCCAGCCCCTTCCGTCGCCGGCTTCTTGCGTCTCCTGCGACGCGAACCGGCCGCGGGCACTGGATTCACCGGCCGCTCACAGTCAATCGTCCGCAACGCGCGCCCGTCGAACGCAATGGCGACCTCGCCGTCGCGCAACTTCACAGCCGCATCGCCAAAAACAGTCTTGCGCCAACCGTGAAGAGCGGTCGTGTCCTGTCCTGAAACAAGCGCTTCCAGGTCGTCGGTCGTCGCGATCACCTTCGGCGCGACCCCTTCCGCTTCGGCGCACAGCTTCAAAAGAACCTTCATCAGATCAACGGCAGCGTTCGCCCCTTCCACGTTGGCTTTGCGCTTGGGCAAGGAAGGCCACTCGCTCGCCGGTCGCGCGACTACCGCTTTCACCGCCTCCACAACAGCCTGCCCGGTCCGCGAGCGTTCAAACCCCCGCGGCACCGACCGTAACTTAGCCATCGCCTCGACCGACTGAGGCCGCTGCATCGCCGCCTCATAAATGAGGTCGTCTTTCAAAATGCGATTTCGCGGAACATCGCGTGACTGCGCCTCGCGCTCACGCAGCGCCGCCAACTCCTGAATGACCGCAAATTCCACCGGCTGCCGTGCACGCCCCTTCAGCCGTTTCCACGCATTCTCCGGCTCGACAACATATGTCTCGGGCGAGGCCAACACCTTCATTTCCTCGCGAACCCAGTCAGCTCGGCCTCGCTCCTCCAGCATCGCCGCCAAGTGCTCGTAGACACCGCGCAGATGGGTCACATCGGCCAGAGCGTAACGCAGCTGTGCGTCGCTCAGCGGACGCGCTGACCAATCTGTAAACCGCGAGCTTTTGTCAATCTGCGCCCCAGTGATGCGTTGCACCAGCGAATCGTAAGCAACGCTCTCGCCAAAACCACACACCATCGCCGCCACCTGAGTGTCGAAAATGGGCTCCGGCACGCGTCCGGACAGATGGTGAAAAATCTCAATGTCCTGCCGCGCGGCGTGAAACACCTTCAGCACGGCTGGATCCACAAACAGCGCAAACAGCGGCGCAAGGTCCAGCTGCTGCGCAATCGGGTCGATCACCGCCGCCTCTGTGTTTGACGCGATCTGTATCAAACACAGCTTCGGCCAGAAGGTCGTCTCGCGCATGAACTCGGTGTCGACCGTGACGTACGCTGCGCCACGCAACCGCTCGCACAACGCGGCAAGGCCATCGCTGGTGGTGATCGGCTCGACTGTCTCCGCAATGGCCACCGGGGCCCCCTCTCCGCAAGACGCACCCTACTCACATCGCGCGGTAGAGCCGTAAGGCCAGACACGGTTGGGACAAAAACCCCTGGTGACGCCTTACAAACACAGCGCCCGCCAGCTTGATGGCCAACGATGCAAGCTGCTACCCCGGCAATGCTGGCGGGCGTGATGGAATGGTAGACATAGCGGACTTAAAATCCGCGGGCTTCGGCCGTGCGGGTTCGACTCCCGCCGCCCGCACCAAAAAAACGCAGTCCTTCGAGCGGCGCCTTGCCAACGAACAGGCAAACGGCGTCGCTTGACCTAACATGAGCGAGAAGGGCTCTAGACCTCGATCGAAGCCTCAAGGCCAACCAAACGCCCAATGTTTCGGGCACGACGCCGAGGTCGCTCCCCATTCAGCGCCGCCAGCTGGTCCCCCAACCGAAAGACCAAGCGCTCACTATCGCGCTCAACGCGCACGAGCGGCAAAATCCCAGACACGCCAGGTGCCAACACGTAAGCCAGGCGCATAATCGCGGCGAGCAGCGCAGCACGGTCAGCAAAGCGCGCCGGCATCATCGCCGTCGCTCCACCCGCCGCGGGCGCCTTGTAGCGCTGTGCCAAAACCGCTGCCAAATAGCCGCGCCCTGGATGATCAATCCCGTAAAGCGCCATGTTCGACACCGCCGCCAACGCCTGCTCGCCACGGTAATCGGGATGCGCACGCCATCCAATGTCCGACAGATAACAGGCCGCCGATCGCAACCGCCGCTCCGTCACCGTCTCGGTGACACCAAGCGCAGCAAAGACTTCGCCGCTCCACGCCACCAACTCGGCAGCGTTTTCCGGGGAACGCGCCCGCAACACCGACAGCTCTTCACACGCCGCAATCAAGCAATCGCGGCGCCGCTCCTCCTCCGGCAATCCGGCAAACATCAGCCCTTCACGGACGCCAAGCGCCGACGCGATCACGACTTTGGGGTTACCACGATCCAAAATCTCCTTAAGCACCAACGCCCCCCACGGGATCAGCGTCCTGCGTGAGCGAGGTACAGTCACGTCCGGATCGATCCCCTCCGCCCCTTCGCGCAAGATGAGCTCACAGAAATCACGCAGGACGTCAGACTCCACGCTGTAGTGGTGAAGCACGCTAAAGGGATAGCCGACGCGCGCCATGTGCAGACGCATCAACGCGCGCCAAGTACCGCCGACAATGTAGAGTGTTCGCCCCGATAACGCAGAGAGCGGCCCGTCAGGCGCCAACGCCTCCCGCGCCAGCGCAGCACCCGTGTCCAGTTCTCCGCCCGCCTCCGCCATCAGCCGGAGCGTCCCCAAAGAGTGGCTGACACCTGTGCCCAGCGCCTGCGCGGCAACATCGATAAGCTCCAGCGAACCGCCGCCCAAGTCAGCAACGATCCCATCGGGTTGCCAAAATCCGCACAGAACACCCTGCCCTGCCATTTCCGCTTCTTCAGGCCCGGACAGGACGCGGACAGGTACACCGGCCTCCCGCTCGATGGCGGCAATGAACGCCGCGCCGTTGGCGGCAACCCGCGCAGCGGCTGTCGCAAGAATGGTCAGCTTGGATGCAGACGCGGAGTCGGCAATCAGCCGGAAGCGCCTGATCGCGGCCAGCGCCCTTGCCATCGCCCCTTCATCAAGCCGGCCGTCATCAGTCAGCTTGTCGCCGAGCCCCGCCAACACTTTCTCATTGAACAGAATTGTCGGCGCGCGGGACGCCCGCTCGTACAACACCAACCGGACCGAATTTGACCCAACGTCAATAACCCCAACCGCACCGTCACCCAACGATGGTTCCAAGGCGCGCGACACCACAGGAGCCAGCATCAACGAAACAGATCCCCGATCTCGGCCCGCGCCGGATCGGCCGCCCGTCCCCGGCCCGACAGCGACGGGTTGGTCATGAAGTAGTCATGTGCGTTCACAGCGTCCTCGCCCGGCGGCACCTTAATGCGTTCATGGGACCCATCCGGCAGCACACGCCAACTCTGCTGATTGTCCCGCAACGAAACCTGCATAATTTGGTCCAAAATCTGTTGGTGGACTGTCTCATTGTCGATCGGCACCAGTGTCTCCACGCGCCGATCAAGGTTACGCGGCATCAGATCGGCTGACCCGATGTAGACAATGGCGGACCGGGACGGCATCTCCGCCCCGTTACCAAAACAAAAAATCCGGCTGTGCTCCAGAAAACGGCCAATAATACTCTTCACGTAGATGTTTTCAGACAGCCCTGGAACTTCAGGTCGCAAGCAACAGATCCCTCGGACAACCAGATCAACTCGCACGCCATGACTGGACGCCTCATAAAGCGCGTCAATAATCTTCGGATCGACGAGAGAATTCATCTTCATCCAGATCCGACCCGGACGACCCGCCCGAGCATGCGCGATCTCACCGGCAATGTGATCCAGAATGCGCCGACGTAGGGTAATCGGCGACACGGCGAGCCGGGATAATTCACCCGGCTGCGCATACCCGGTCACGAAGTTAAACACCCGCGCCACATCCTGAGCGATCTCAGCATCTGCGGTGAAGAAGGACAGATCGGTGTAAATCTTCGCCGTAATCGGATGGTAATTGCCCGTCCCAATATGGACATAACTGGCGAGACGCCCGCTCTCGCGCCGCACCACTAGCGACAACTTGGCGTGCGTTTTCAGCTCCATAAAGCCGAACACGACCTGCACGCCTGCACGCTCCAAATCGCGCGCCCACTTAATGTTCGCCTCCTCATCGAAGCGCGCCTTAATTTCAATGAGAGCCGTCACCGACTTGCCGGCATCCGCCGCCGCAATAAGCGCGGCCACAATCGGACTATCGTTACTGGTGCGATACAGCGTCTGCTTGATTGCCACGACATCGGGATCGTTCGCAGCCTGCGCCAAGAATTGCGCCACGACGTCAAACGATTCGTACGGGTGGTGAATGACCATGTCCTTGGACCGGATCGCGGCAAACGCATCGCCCCCCTGGTCGCGCACCCGCTCCGGAAAGCGCGGCGCATAGGGCTGGAACTTCAGCGAAGGCCGGTCCAACGACACCAACCGCGACAGATCCTTCAGCGCCAAGATGCCGTCGATCACCAGCATCCCATCACTGTCGACGCCAAGGTTCTCAGCCACGAACTCACGCAGCGACGACGGCGTCGATTTCTCAATCTCCATCCGGATCACAGATCCGCGGCGCCGCCTTTTCAACGCACTTTCAAAAGTGCGCACGAGATCCTCGGCCTCTTCCTCGATCTCTAAGTCGCTGTCGCGAATGACCCGGAACGATCCGGTTGCCATCACCTCATGGGCCGGGAACAGCATATCCAAGTTGAGTCGGATAGCGTTGCCGAGCGTAACAAATCGCTGCCCCGTCCCCTCGCCATCCAGCTTCACAAAGCGCTCGACCTGCGCCGGGATCCGCACCAGCGCCACACGCTTCTCGCCCTCCGGCGACTTCAGCTGAAGCACCAGCGACAGGCCAAGGTTGGGAATGAACGGAAACGGGTGCGCCGGATCGATGGCGAGCGGTGTCAGAACAGGGAAAATATGCGTCGCAAAACGTTCCTCGAGCCGCTCGCGTTCTTGCTCTGTGACCTCGTCCAATTCGGCAATTGCGATGCCACCTTGCGCAAGCTCAGCGCGCAGCCCCTTCAGCTGCTTCTGCTGCTCTGCCAACAGCTCGCCAACACCCTTGTTAATCCGCGCCAGTTGCTCTCCGACAGTGAGGCCATCGGCGCTTCTTGCATCAACCCCGGCCCGCTGCTGGGCAATGATGCCCGCAACGCGAACCATCAGGAATTCATCAAGGTTGTTGGCGGAAATCGACAAAAACCGCAGCCGCTCCAGAAGCGGATGATGCGGATTGTCAGCTTCCTCAAGCACCCGGCGGTTGAACGAGAGCCAGGAAAGCTCGCGGTTAATAAACCGATCAGGGCTGTCGCGAAGCTGCCGGGACGACGCCTTCGGCACGGTCTCCAATGCAATGGTGTCAGCCATCGTCATCTCCCTGTTGGGCGCGTCACCGCTATGCCACAGCCCGCCGCCCGCGTAACCAGCGCCTAGCCAAACAACCCCAACTCTAGAACCTTTGCCGCAAGCGGTCGGGTCGGTGGCCGCATGGTCCGGAGACTTTCCTGATCCATCTGCGCCACGATCGCCATCACGCCATGAAGCGTTCGCTCCACACGGCCGAGGAGGAAATCAATGACCTCCGGCCGCGGCGCGAGCTGTCGTTCCGCAAACGCCTCGATCATCACTTGCCTCAACAGCGCATCGTCCGGCGGCAACAGCGCAACGTCAGCCGCCGCCCGCAGCCGTGACGCCAAATCAGCAAGCCCAACGGGTCGGGTGTGCCGGCTCGTCAGAAGCAGCCCCGTTCCCCTCTCGCGAACGGCATTGATGAGGTGGAAGAGCGCTGCCTCGTCCGCACCGCCCGCATCATCAACCGCCACAGGCTGCTCAGCCAGCGCTAGGGGATCGTGCCGTGCAACATCGCGCCCGGTCACCAAGGTTCCACCGCTATCGCGCACAAAAGCAGCCGCCAAATGGCTTTTGCCGCTGCCCTCTGGCCCGTTGAGCCGCACGATCGGCCCAGGCCACGCCGGCCATCGCGCAACAATCGCGGCAGCCGCCTCGTTGCTGCGGCTCACAACGGTCTCCCGCGGAATTGGCGGCAACCCCAAGTCCAGAGCTAGCTGTTCGCCCATAGCCCCCACGCGCGTTATCGCAACGCCACCATAGTGGCCCTCTTGTGAAGATCACGCCGCGGCAGGGTCAGTCCGCGTTATTCACAGGCCTTTCCAACAGCCCCGCTAGCATGTCATTGCGCTGACTATGGCCGACCCCAAAGATCTCCGCGCCGCCTATAGCGCCGCCGGCGTCAACGTCGCCGCGGGCGATGCGCTTGTTGAACGCATAAAGCCCCTGGCCGCCGCCACAACGCGCCCGGGCGTTACCGACTCGCTCGGCGGCTTCGCTGCCCTATTCGACCCCGCCGCAGCAGGCCACGCCGACAGTTTTCTCGTCGCCGCCACCGACGGCGTCGGCACAAAGCTACGCCTCGCCATCGATCTCGGAACACACGACACGGTCGGCATCGACCTCGTCGCCATGTGCGTCAACGACCTCCTCGCCCAAGGCGCGGAGCCACTCTTTTTCCTCGACTATTTCGCCACCGGCAAACTCGACGTCGAGACGGCCACCAGCGTCGTGGGTGGCATAGCACGCGGCTGCAAAGACGCAGGCTGCGCCCTCATCGGCGGCGAAACCGCTGAAATGCCCGGGCTCTATCAAAACGACGACTACGACCTGGCAGGCTTTGTGGTCGGTGCCGTCCCGCGCAACCGCGTGCTGCCACGCAAAACCGATATGGAAGCGGGCGATACCCTCATCGGCATCGCGTCGTCCGGCGCGCACAGTAACGGCTACAGCCTCATCCGGCGCCTTGCGGAAACCAAAGGCTGGGATCTTGCATCACCTTTCGGTGAGACCACTCTCGGCAAGGCACTGATGACCCCAACGATCATCTACAGCGCCGCAGTTCGCGCCTTGCTGTCAGCAATTCCCCATGACGTCCGCGGCTTCGCCCACATCACGGGCGGTGGCATCACCGGCAACGTCCCACGGATGCTCCCGCCGCACCTTGTCGCCCACATCAGGCGGAACGACATCCCGCCCCACCCGGTCATGACCTTTCTCGCCACCGAAAGCGGCCTCTCGGCACCCGAGATGGAAGCCACCTTCAATTGCGGCGTCGGAATGGTCGCGTGCGTGAGCGCGTCGGCGACCGATGCCGCCATCGAAGCCATCACAAGCACAGGTCAAACGGCCGTTCCCATCGGCTCACTCGAAATGCGCGACGAAGCCTCACCGGCGTGCACCATAGCGTGAGCACGAAGACCCCTATCGCCGTCCTGCTATCCGGCCGCGGCAGCAACATGCGCGCCCTCGCCAACGCGGCCGCCTCACCAGACTTTCCGGCCCGCATCGCGCTTGTCGCCAGCGACCGCGCCGACGCACCCGGCCTCAACTTCGCCCGCCAAAACGACCTCAACGCCCATGTCCTCGACCGCGGAACCGCCCGCGGCCGCGGTAGCTTTGACGCCGCCATTGAAGCGGCCGTCCGCAGGTCCGGAGCAGAGCTCATCTGCCTCGCCGGCTTCATGCGCATCCTTGGGCCGGACCTTGTGAGCGCGTGGCACGGGCGGATCATCAACATCCACCCGTCCCTTCTGCCGCTTTATCCAGGCCTAGACACCCACGCCCGCGCCCTTGCCGACGGCGTCAAACTCCACGGCTGCACCGTCCATCACGTGACCGAGGGCGTGGACGAAGGCCCCATCATTGCCCAAGCTGCGCTCACGGTGTCACGGTCAGACACCGCCGACACCCTTGCAGCCCGTGTCCTCACCTTGGAACACCAGCTTTATCCTGCCGCCCTTGCAGCCCATCTCACCGGCAACGACCTGCCAGAGCAGAAGGCAGCCATCTTCTCCCTCCCGGTCTGACCCCATAGCATTGGATGAGAGCCAGTGACCCAGCCTGGAAAAACCACCGCGCGCCGCGCGGAGCAGCGGGACGAACTGACCAAAGCCGCCTACCCAAGGCTGACAAGCGAGCAGCTCGACCTGTTGGCCGAGCACGGCGAACGCCGATCCGTCCCGGCAGGCACGCTGCTTTTCGACGTCAACCAGCCCCGGTACGACTTCATTTACATCGAGACAGGCGCGGTCGACATCATCGATCCCGCGTCTAACAACGTCGTTGTCCACCTTCCCGCCGGCAACTTCATCGGCGAACTCGGCATGCTGATGGGCCAGGGCACGTTCCTCGCGGGCGCAGCGGCCGAAGACGCCGAGGTCATCGTTGTCAGCAATGAAGCGATCCTGCGCATCGTCGCGCACATCCCAGAGCTCTCAGACACCATCGTCACCGCCTTCGCCGCCCGCCGCCGTCTCCTGATTGAGTGGAATGAAGGTGGCCTCGTCATTGTCGGTGACGACGGAAACGCCAGCTGCCTCGCACTGCGCGAATTCGCCAGCCGCTCACGCATTCCCCACCGGTTCGTGGATCGCACCGATAATGCGGGCCTTGCGACCGTCGCCCAGCGCTGTCAGCTCCCCAAAGTCGGAACCTGCGCGGTCGTCGGCAAAGGCGAGGTCCTCGTTGAGCCCACGCCCCGCGAGGTTGCGGCGGCCCTTGGCCTCGAGATGGCCGCAGACCCCAACACGCTGTTCGATCTCGTGGTGATCGGTGCCGGACCCGGCGGCCTTGCCGCCGCCGTCTACGGCGCGTCAGAGGGCCTCAAGACGCTCGTCATCGACGCCACATGCATCGGCGGTCAGGCCGGCACGTCGTCGCGCATCGAGAACTACATGGGTTTCCCCACCGGGATTAACGGCACCGAACTCGCCTTCCGCGGCGAGATCCAGGCGGTCAAGTTCGGCGCCCGCTTCTGCGTGCCCCACCGCGTGACACTCCTTCGCGACAAACCCCACGGCTTCGACCTGGAACTCGACAACGGCGGCACCGCTCACGCCCGTGCCCTCGTCGTCGCCGCCGGCGTTCAGTACCGCCGGTTGCCGCTCGAGCGCATCGAAGAATTCGAGGGCCGCGGCATCTACTACGCTGCCACTGAGCTCGAAGCCCGCCTCTGCCTCGGCCAAGACGTCCTCGTCGTCGGCGGAGGAAACTCGGCAGGCCAGGCCGCCATGTACCTCTCCCGCCACGCCCGCTGTACCCACATCGCAGTCCGCGCCGATGGCCTCGCCGCCACCATGTCGTCCTATCTGTCGGACCGAATTCACAATGACCCCGACATCAAGCTCCTCAGCAAGACAGAGGTCGTGGCGCTTCACGGCGACGACAAACTGACCGGCGTCACCCTCAAAGACAGAGACACCGGCGAAACAAAGCACCAGCCCGTCACCGCCCTTTTCATCATGATCGGCGCCGCCCCGAACATCGATTGGCTCGACGGCCATGCCACACTCGACGAAAAGGGTTTCATTGTCACCGGATACGACGGCGACCCCTTCGCCACCCGAACCCCAGGCATTTGGGCGGTCGGAGACATCCGCTCCGGCTCCGTAAAGCGCGTCGCTTCAGCTGTTGGCGAGGGCTCGGTGGTAGTCAGTTCCGTGCACCGCTACCTCGCCGCCGAGGAGCGCAAACGGGAGCGAGAGCAGGTTTAGCGGATCAGAACCGTCACAAGCCCCGGAAACACCGACAGACACAGAAGAACAAGCACGGTCGCGATGAGGAACGGCGCCAGCGCTCGAACAATCGCCCCAGGTCTGACCCCGGTCATCGCTGTCATCACAAACAGCCCCGCCCCAACCGGCGGCGGCAAACGCCCAAGCACCAGGTTGATGCAAACGATACCGCCGAACTGGTAGGGAGCGATCCCGTACTGATTGATCGCGATCGGCAACAGGATCGGCACAATCAAAATGAGCGCCGCAATCCCATCAATCACCATCCCGACCAAGATCAGCGCCAGGTTGACGATCAACAGGAACATCAGCGGGCTGTCGGTGAGCGCGGACAGCTGAGCGGCGAGCGCCTGAGGCACCTGCTCATACACAATGACCCAGCCAAACAAGTTTGCCGCCGCGACGATGAAAATCACAATCGACGCATTGAGCCCGGTCCGCATCAAGATCGCCGGCAACCGCCGCCAATCAAGCTCACGGTAAACTGCAAAGCCGAGCAGCGCGGCCGCGACGGACGCAACAGCAGCGCTCTCAGTCGGCGTCGCGACACCCGCCACGATCCCACCCACAATCACGAACGGGATCATCAGCGTCGGCAATCCGTTGCGCAACGCAATCAACCGCTCCCGCAGCGAAAGCGACGAGCCCATCGGTAGCTCCCGCAGCGTACCAATCAGCGCCAACGTCGCCAGAAACGCCGCCGCCATCATGAGCCCCGGTACAATCCCGGCAATGAACAGGTCGCCAATCGCGATCTGCGCCAGCACCCCGTAGATCACGAACAGCATCGACGGCGGAATGATCGGCGACAGCAGACTACCTGCCGCAGTGGTCGCGGCCGCGAACGGTTTTGGATAGCCCTCCCGCTCCATGGCCGGCACCATGGCCCGCGCCATGACCGCCATCTGAGCGGCTGCCGAGCCCATGATCGACGCGACCAGCGTGTTCACAATCAGGTTGATGTAAGCGAGCCCGCCGCGCGTGCGTCCCATGAAGACGGACGCAAAACTCACCAACCGCTTGGTGATTCCGCCTTCATTCATCAACTCCCCAGTCAGCATGAACAGCGGGATCGCAAGCAGCCCATAGCTTTCAATGCCGGAGAACATCTGCTGCGCGAACGACTGCAGGAGTAGCGTCTGATCGGACCAAACGATGTAAAACAGCGCCGTCCCCGCCAGAACGAACGCTATCGGCACCCCAAGCAGGAGCAGCACCACAAACGCCGCACCGACCATCAGCTCGCCACCAAATCCTCAAGCACCGGGCCAGCCGCCCCAGTGAGCCGGTCGGCCAAGTTCGCGATGCTGTGCACGGTCAGCGTCAGCCCCAAGATCGGCATAATCAGCCAGATCAGAAACTTTGGGATCCCCACGGTCACCGTGGGTTCGTCATAAATAAAGTTGAACGTCGATCCGGCAAACGCGCCAAAATCGAAGCCGGCCTGCGCTAGTCCAATGGGGTCGTACCAAATGAACGACAGCCAGATCAGCGTCAGCGCGAACGATAGCACCAGAAGATCCACCACAAAGCCAAGCACCCGCTTTGCGGTGTCCCCAAGCGCCATCGGCACCAAGTCCACGCTGATGGCGGCGCGAAGCCGGACCTGCATCGATGCGCCGACAAACACCGCCCAGATCATCGTGTAGATGGCCGCCTCATCCACCCAAAACAGCGCCATACCGGTGCTGCGGGTCACCACGTTGAGAAGGATGAGCACCGTGACGGCGAGTGTCAGCGCGATGAGAACAACGCGCTCCACACGCAATAGGGCGGCAGAGATCGCTCGCATGGGCCGCCCCGCGTCGACTTAGTCGACCAGCGCTTGAAGCGCGGACAGCTGCGGCGCTTTCTCGTCCCACTTCGCGTACCAAGCTTCCACCGCATCGGCGAAGAAGTCCGCGTTGATCTCGGTAATCGTGATGCCGCTCTTTTCCACTTCGGCGAGGAAGTCGGCCTCCTGATCAACATACGCCTGCAGGCAGTTGTCGACGGCCTCTGCCATCAGTTCACCGATGATGGCGCGGTCCTCTTCCGGCAGATCCGCCCAGACCCGCGCCGACACGAGCCCCACCATCGGGAACATCATGTGGTTGGACAGGAGCATGGTCTCAGCGTGATCGGTGTATTTCAGCTTCCAAATCAGCTCCAAGTCCATGTCGATGGCGTCAACCTGGCCGTTGGCGAGCGCATCATAAACGTCCGGAAGCGGCATCGGGGTCGGCGCAGTGCCCAGGGCCTCATAGAAGTCCTTGATGGGCTCAAACGGCGTGATGCGGATTTTCTCGCCCGCCAGGTCCTCAACGCTCGACACCTCGTCCCGCGTCACGATCTGACGCAGGCCCGCCGAGCCGTAACCAAGTCCAACCACGCCGGCGCCACGGGGCAGCATGTCGAGCATCGCCTTGGCTTCATCAGAGCGCAGGATGGTCGCGGCCTCAGCAATGTTGTCCACCAGGAACGGCGCATAGAACGCACCAAATTCCGGCACGCGGTTCGACACCTCCGCCACCGTCATAAAGCTCATGTCGAGCGCGCCGGTCTGCAGCTGCTGCAGCATCTGCGCTTCGTTACCCAGCTGGCGCGATGGGAAGACCGCGACGGTGTACTTCCCGTCAGTCGCTTCGGACAGTGCCTCGCCGAAAGCGATGGCGTTCTGGGTCCAAATGTGGCTTGGCGGGGTAATCAGCCCGAGACGGAATTCCTTGGCTTGCGCTGTCGCGCTCGCCAAAACCGCCCCCGCGGCCGCAAGGCCAAAACCCACTGACTTCAACATGGTGCACCTCTCCCGAAGCGGCGTTTGCCGCAGACCTTAATTCGGTCGGAAGCATGCCAGCCGGGGGCCACAAAAAGCAACGCCCGCGTGCATCACGCGGGCGCTAATAAAGCAAGCAATTTTACTAGGCTTACAGATCGCCGCGATAGAACAGGTCGCGCGGCTCAAGCCCTTCAGTCAAAGCGGCCTGAAGTTCGGCCGGAGCTTCAATCACCGGCGCCGCTGTCACGACACGAAGTTCCGCGATCGCGTCGGGCGCATCACGCAGCGTCACCGAGGGGATGATGGCATCCTTTGCCACAATCGTCGTGTTCGCTTCAGGATCGTGCCGGAACACTTCCTCACCCCGTGGGTTCAGCAGCACGATGCGCTGCGTCGGGCCACCGCCGATCACCTCAACGTGTGTGACCACGGAAGCGGCCTCGATCCGGTCATCATTCTTAAACATTCCGATGTCAGCAGTCGGATCCTGAAGGTGCACGTCGCCGGCAACCATCGTCCCAGCCTGGACAAAATGGTCAGACAGCCCAGCAACGTTTGATGTCACCACTGTGTAGAAGCGCGGATCAGCAGAGGCATACACGGCTGCTGCACCAGCGCCTAAAAACACCGCAACTCCCAAAACCCACCGACGCATTCCGCCCTCCATCAATAAACGCCGCGTCTGCAAACAGTGCGTGGCATTGCCGCCACACTATCCACAGTGATCTGTGCAATTACGGGCACTGATCACCCTCCCCGCTGGCAATTTCGGATAGACCGAAACAAAATGCAGTGGGGAGAACTCGGCTTAACGCGATAGTAAGGCTTGTGCGGGGCTTTCGGAAGAGGCGAATCGCATGGCCACCGATAACGCTCGAGTGAGCGTGCTGTCAGACGCGCGTCCCAACAACGACGGCAAATACGTCCTTTATTGGATGGAACACAGCCAACGCGCTGAAAACAATGACGCTTTTGAGCATTCCATCGGCTGGGCGAACACGCTCAAGTTGCCGGTTTTGGTCCTCTTCACCGTCGATCCGGACTATCCAGACGGTAACGCCCGCCACTTCACATTTATGTTGCAAGGCCTGCGAGAGACGATTGAAACCGTTAAAAACCGCGGCGCTCACTTCTCACTTCGGAAAGGCAAGCCCGCAAAAGCCGCCGCAGAGATGGCTCGCGACGCGGCTGTGGTCATCACAGACCGGGGGTATCTTCGCCATCTGAACGAGTGGCGCCGTGAAGTTGCCGACGCCTGCAAATGCCGCTTTGAGATGATCGAATGTGATGTCGTCGTGCCGGTCGAGGTCGCTTCCAACAAACGCGAAAGCGCCGCGCGGACCATCCGTCCCAAGCTCCACCGCACCATCGGCGACTTTCTCGAGCTGCCCGCGAGCTGGAACATCAAGCACAAAGCCAAAGGTCTCGGCTCGCCCGACGACCTTGACCTCAACGATGTCGCTCAGTTCGTCGAGGGCCTGCAGTGCGATGCCAGCGTTGGCCCTGTCAAAGGCTTCACCGGAGGGCTAGCAGCCGCTCGGCAAACTCTTAAGACGTTCACAACGCGGCATCTGCGCCATTACGGCGATGGCCGCGCAGACATCACGACAAGGAACGTCTCACACCTCAGCCCCTACCTTCACCTTGGCATGATCTCGCCGCTCGAGGTTTACGATGCGGTCAAGACCGCCGGCGGAAACAGCGAGAGCGTTGACGTGTTCGTCGAAGAGTTCGTCATTCGCCGCGAACTCGCCGTCAACTACTGCCACTACAACCAACAGTATGACAGCTGGGACTCCATCCCAGCCTGGGCGAAAGAGACGCTAAAAGATCATGAGTCCGACGAACGCAGTGCCATCTACACCTTAGAGCAGCTTGAACAAAGTAAAACAGACGATCCGTATTGGAACGCCGCCATGCGCGAAATGCGCATCACGGGATACTTGCACAACCACATGCGCATGTACTGGGGAAAACGGATCATCACCTATACGACGACTGCGCAAGACGCATTCGAAAAAACGATTTACCTCAACAACAAGTACTTCCTAGACGGGCGCGACGCGAACTCCTACGCAAGCATCAGCTGGCTCTACGGCATCCACGACCGCGGGTGGCCGAGACAGCCGATTTTCGGCAAGGTCCGTACGATGGCGCCCAGCGGTCTGAAGCGGAAGTTCGACATAGACGCCTACGTCAAATGGACCCGATCCCTCTGAGCGACACGGCCTCGCCGGCGGCGCGGACTACGCCGCCACCGCGTCCCCAGCGGAGAAAAACAACGCCTGACTAATCACAGCCTTCACGGTGTCGGTCTCAAACGGCTTGGTGATCAAAAATGCCGGCTCTGGGCGCTCCCCCGTCAGCAGCCGCTCCGGATAGGCGGTGATGAAGATCACCGGCACAGTCAGGCGGGTTAGAATCTCATTGACCGCGTCAAGACCGGAGGATCCATCGGCCAATTGAATGTCGGCCAGCACCAGTCCAGGCTTGCGCGCTTGGACCGCTTCGATAGCCTCCTTGTGAGTCCGCGCCATTCCCGCGACCTCATGGCCAAGGCCCTCAACAAGTCCCTCGAGATCCATGGCAATCATCGGCTCGTCTTCGATAATCAGAACCGATGTGGCCACCTGCTCAGCAATCGATCGGCCCGCCTCGTCGATCAGCTGGCGCATATCCTCGGCCGTAGTGTCTAGAATTGCTGCGCCCTCTTGGACAGAAAAACCCTCAACAGTCGTCAACAAAAAGGCCTGACGCGCACGTGGGACCATCGCATCAAGACGCTTCTCAAACACCGCGGTCCGTGTCGTGATCGCGGAGTTCAAATCGACAGAATCCCAAACCCGGATCAAGATCTTATAAATGGCGACCCGAGGCGGCAGGCCGGTCGGGAAAATTGACGGATCTGCCACCAGCGCCTGAAGTGACGCTTCCACGTAAGCGTCGCCGCTCGGTTGGCTCCCTGTCAGCGACCTGGCGAACCGCCGCAGGTAGGGAATGTGCGGCGCTATGGTCTTGGCGAGTGACATGGATCATCTTTCTTTGCTGCGCGCATCACGCAAACGAGCCGACGCTATTGGTCCGCACTAACACGCGAACCTAGTCATAGCCTGGCCAGACACCAAATCATGGAACAATCAGGCTCGCGCAACGTTCCATCACACATAGTGTGCGGCCGGCAAGAAGGGTGCGTTGAATCAAACGCCCAGTTAAAAAGGCTTAAATGCTGTGAAAAAGCGCGGATCCGATGTCTGACCCGGACGATGTTCAATCCGACGGGGACGATCACATCCAGGCGTTGATCGGTATGCAGCTTCGCACGCTGTACGATACCGTACTGAATGAGCCAATCCCGGACAACATCATCTCTTTACTCAGCCAACTCGACGGCGTGCCGTATGGCACTGATTCTTTCGGGTCCGACGGCAGCGGGAACGAACAAGAATGACCGTTCGCGAGGAGCTGATCCGTCAAATACCAAACCTGCGCGCTTTCGCCGTCAGCCTCTGCGGAAGCTCAGAGCGAGCTGATGATTTAGTTCAAGAGGCACTCATGAAAGCGTGGGCCAACATCGAAATGTTTGAGCCCGGCACCAACATGCGTGCATGGCTCTTCACCATTTTGCGAAATGTTTACTATTCGAATTTCCGCAAGAAGCGCCGAGAAGTTGAAGATTCCGATGGAAAGCTTGCTGCAAATCTGGCGACACATCCTCAGCAGTTCGGACACCTCGACCTTGTGGACTTCCGCGAAGCACTAGCCAAGCTCGCGCCGGACCAAAGAGAAGCTCTTATCCTGGTGGGAGCTTCAGGTTTTTCCTATGACGAGGCGGCGGAAATCTGTGGATGCGCTGTTGGCACTGTGAAAAGCAGGGTCAACCGCGCGCGAAGCCGTTTATCAGAGCTTCTGTCAGTGCAATCGGGCGCCGACTTTGGCCCCGATTTCCATAGCCGCAGCGTGGTCGACGCGGTCAAACCATAGGCGGTTTCCCGGCTGGAGCGCGCTAGACGGTCAGATCAACCCTGCCCGTTACTCCGGCCGCGCCATCCACCATGTGCGTGGCGCCCGATGCGAGGGCGTCCAGCGCAATCATCAACTCCGTTGTCGGATGGCGCCAATACTCCGCGATAACCGGCGTAACCCTCAAGGTGCCTATTTCTGCGGTCTCATGAGCAAGCTCACCATGCCACCGTTGCGACACTTTGCCCCTAACCTCGGCAGTCAGTTCGGCGTCACTGCTGAACTCCGATGAACCACTCACCGACAGAAACACAGACTGCACGTCATCGACGAAGCTCAAGCACACCTTGCCATCGGTTTTCTCAAGATCGTCTCGCAGCCCAGCGCCCACCAAAAACCAAACTGCATTCTTTTCTCGATCAACGCTGCCAGACATGGGACGCGCGCGCATGGCTTTCCCATCGTGATAAATCAGCATGCAGTGCGAGATCTCGCTCATCAGCCGCCAGACGAGATCAGCATCGCCCGTCGCCATGTTACCTCCAAACGCCACAAACGCGCGGCCCACCCACCGCTGCTTGTTAAACGACGCTCGAACCAGACACGTTCCATTAGCGCGCGCGAATTTTCCGGCGTGGTAAAATTATCAAGCTTGATGGAAGCGGCTCAGCAGCCCTTGCCAGTCAGTGAACTGTCGACATGGCCCGTTGATCGGCGCCCACCATTGGCGAGACAGCATCTAGCGGAACGGTGATGCGCGCTTGAAGACCCTCAGTCGCGAAGGTCAGATCAACGTCGGCCGAAAGGGCTCGCGTCAGATTCCGCCGGATCACCATCATACCAAAACCGTTCCGACTGGGCGTCTCCACCACAGGTCCACCGCTCTCCTGCCAATCAAGTGTGAGAACGTGCTTCCCATCGATCTCCGCCTCGCGCCAGGTCGCGTCCACCACGCCGTTCGCATCCGAAAGAGCACCAAACTGCGCCGCGTTTGACGCGAGTTCATGGATGGCGAGCCCCAGGTTTTGAGCAGCTTCCGGTGAAAGCCGAACGGTCGGCCCCGTTAGAGTGACCCTGCCAGCCGAAAAACCGCCGTGCTGGCTTACGAGCGCGTGCATCAAGTCGGCAATGTTCACACCAGCCCAATCATCGGCAACGATCAGATCCTGCGCCGCCGACAGCGCCCGCAACCGAGACACCAGCGCCGGCACGAACTCGTCAACGCTATCGGCCTGCTGAGACGTTTGCCGGGCAATCGCAATCACGACCGCCAAAAGATTCTTTGTGCGGTGCGTGAGTTCGCGCATGACAAGGCGCATTTGCTCCTCGTTACGCTTGCGGTGCGTAATGTCGATCGATGCCCCGGTCACACCCAGCACCTCGCCATCAGGCGACAAGGTCGGCTCAATGTGCAAGTCGTACCAGCGCCGCTCAGCGCCCTGGCCCACGCCGACCTCCGCTGACGCCGGTGCCTTCTGTGCAATCACCTCTTTCTTCAGGTTCATGATCGGGCCCTGGTCCGCCTCCGGCAATATCTCGGAATCGGTCCGACCAAGAACTGACCCCACCTGCGTCTCATCTGAGTTCACCCAGGTGTAACGAAGCTCCAGGTCCTGCGAAAACACCACAATCCGTTCGCTGCGCAGCGCCAAGTTGAACCGCTGAAGAGTTTCAGCCAGCCGCTTCGACAAATCTGTCCGCATCAGATCAAGACGCTTGGAGCGCGTGATATCAATGGCGGTGCATACAATCCCGCTGGCCTCCGTTTGCCCGGCTTCCAGCAGAGGGACAACGTCGATGCGAAGCCACGCGCGCTTGCTGCCTGCATCTGCTTCGAGCTCGAACGTCTGCGTCTGCCCGGTCGAAATGGCCCGGCGTTTGTGCGCGATCACCACAGCCCGGCTGCTCTCCGGCAGCAGCTCATCATCGGTGAGCCCAACCACATCACGCGGCGACAGCACCGAACGCGGGTTCACGATCCACCGGTAGCGCAGATCGGTGTCCTGATAAAACACGGTGATCTGGGAGTTGCGAGTCGCCAGCTCAAAATAGTGCTGGAGCTGGTTGACCGTCTCCAACTTGGCATGCTCGCGCTCCAACAGCGAGCTGAGCCGCCTTTGCTTCGCCGCTGAAACTCTCCGCTGTGTCACCGATGCGCTGCGCAGGGCGCCCAATTCCGCGATCACCCCGCGCCCGGCCAACCGCTCCCGCAGCAGAAGCAACGAAATGACCAAGGCACCAAAGGCCGTGATCAACGCCAGGTAGGAGCCAACGGTCTGAAGAAGCGTGGACGGCACCAAAATCGCGGTAGCCGAGACAACGCACAAGGTTGTCGTCAGCCAGAAGAAACCTCGCACCAGCCAAGACGCCACGGCAAAGCTTGCCACGAGGCTACCCAGCCCGAGCAGGCAGGGGATCAGCCATGGCATTTGGGTCAGAATGATCCCAGCCTCTGGCACTCAAACGCTCCGTTCGCCTAGCGCGTCAACCAACTCAAGTGTGCGCACTTGAAAAACCCATCAGCGCGCGATGAGTTTCCGGCTAATCCTTAATTTCTGTGAAGAAATCTAGCGTTGCGACGCCCAACAGCGAGTTGGCTTCCAAAATAGGTCGCTGCCTTAGCGTCGGGCGGTATTGCGAATGCCCGTCCCGCCAGTAGCAAGCTACGGAAGCCACTGTGGGAATGCCGCTTCTCCAAGCGTCCCCCGCCCGTGTCGCCGAACGAAAACGCGGACTTCGTCCGCCAGGATGCGGCGGGCACAAGTGTTCCCAGCCTCCAGCAGCGATAGTGCGCTGCCCGGTTCAAAGGCAGGTTCGCACCCGACGCTACCGCACCCTCACCGCCGCACGCACTCTTGAACTGGCGTGCGGCGTCCGTCCGACGGCTCCGCCCTACGAATTCAGCGCATCTTTCAGTGGTTTGCTGGCGCGGAAGCGAGGGACCTTGGCAGCCTTGATGGTGATGGCCTCGCCCGAGCGCGGATCACGCCCTTGGCTCTCCGGCCGGTCGTTAACGGCGAACACGCCGAAGTTAGGGATGCGCACTTCGTCGCCGGATTTCATCGTGTCGACGATGGCCGTGAACGTCGCGTCCACAACCTTCTGGGTGTCCTTTGAGGACATTCCCGTCGCTTCCGCGACAGCCTGAACCAGTTCAGCTTTTTTCATGTAGCCCGCTCCGTCTGCGTTTTCCGCAGAAACCCTGGCATCGGTGGCGCAATGAAAAAAGTCCAAGGGTCAAAAAAGCCCAGCAAACCTGGCATTCATCCACGATTCTTCGATGCCTAGCCCGCGGCACAAAAAAAGGGCGCCCCAGAAAGGCGCCCTTTCGATAATCATCGTCTGCGAGGCTTACTCAGTGATCGATGCCACAACGCCAGCGCCCACGGTCCGGCCACCTTCGCGGATGGCGAACCGAAGCTGCTCTTCCATGGCGATCGGCTGGATCAACTCAACGTTAATCTCAACGTTGTCACCCGGCATCACCATCTCGGTGCCTTCCGGCAGCGTCACCACACCCGTCACGTCCGTCGTGCGGAAGTAGAACTGCGGACGGTAGTTGGTGAAAAACGGCGTGTGGCGACCACCCTCTTCCTTGGTGAGGATGTAGGCCGACGCTTTGAACTTCGTGTGCGGCGTCACCGAACCCGGCTTACACAGAACCTGGCCACGCTCCACATCTTCACGGCCGACACCGCGCAGCAGAGCGCCGATGTTGTCGCCAGCCTGCCCCTGATCGAGGAGCTTGCGGAACATCTCAACACCCGTGACCGTGGTCGAGGTGGTGTCGCGGATGCCCACGATTTCCACCGTCTCGCCAACCTTCACAATGCCGCGCTCCACACGACCGGTCACCACGGTACCGCGGCCGGAGATGGAAAACACGTCTTCGATCGGCATCAGGAACGAACCATCGATCGGACGATCAGGCTCAGGAATGTAGGCGTCGACCTCATCCATGAGGGCCATCACGGCCTTCTTGCCGATTTCCTCGTTGGAGTCCTCAAGCGCTGCGAGCGCAGAACCCTTCACGATGGGGATGTCATCGCCCGGGAAGTCGTACGAAGACAGCAGCTCGCGGACCTCAAGCTCAACGAGCTCAAGCAGCTCTTCATCGTCGACCTGGTCGACTTTGTTGAGGAACACCACGATCGCCGGCACACCCACCTGACGGGCGAGCAGGATGTGCTCGCGGGTCTGCGGCATCGGGCCGTCGGCTGCCGACACCACCAGGATGGCGCCATCCATCTGCGCCGCACCGGTGATCATGTTTTTCACATAGTCAGCGTGGCCGGGGCAGTCGACGTGGGCGTAGTGCCGGTTGCCGGTCTCATACTCCACGTGCGCGGTGGAGATGG
>CAKZYH010000408.1 GCA_937884725.1 uncultured Paracoccaceae bacterium | reverse complement strand
TCAGCTCAAACATGGAATCGACCGAGTTGAAGATGAACGGCAACGAGGCAATGTTAGCTTCCGGCGACACCGCACCAATCGGGCCAAAGTTAAACACCGCCCAGTCCAGCGCCCCTTCGCGGACCTGCTCAATGGCGTCCGGCTGGTCGCCCAGAACGCCGGAGTGGAAGACTTTCGCTTCCAGCTCGCCGTTGGAGCGTTTGCCCACTTCCTCGGCAAAATACTCCATGCCCGTGGACACAGGATACTCCGGCGGGTGGATGTTCCAGCCGCGCCATTCCCGCGCGTCGGCCGCGCTGACGGCAAGGGACAGCATGGCGCCCGCGACGAGCGCGGTAGTGATCGTTTTCATGAAGTACACTCCCCAGGAATTGCGCGCCGTCAATTTATGCGCAGCGCTTCATCGCAGCATGACCAGGGAATGGCGCGGGCGCAACAGTGCAAATACATATTGAACCAGTGTTCGTGACACGCCGCGGCTAGACTAAAACCTCCATCGGCGTCTGGGCTGGCGTCGCGAACACGCGGCGATAGCGGGCGATCTCGTCGTCCGGCCCGGTGGCCTTGCGCGGGTTATCGGAAAGTTTCACCGTCGGCCGCCCGTCCGCGGCAACCGCCTTGCACACCAAGGAAAACGGCGCGAGGGCATCATGCGGTACTAGACCGCGGAAGTCGTTGGTCAGAAGCGTGCCCCAACCGAACGTCACGCGGGCACGGTGGGCGAATCGCCGGTGAAGATCGCAGATGGTGTCGACATCCAGCCCATCGGAAAAGATGAGGCGCTTCTCCGATGGGTCCTCGCCGCGGTCGAGCCACCACTGAATGGCCGTCTCCGCGCCCGCAATCGGATCGCCCGAATCGATCCGCACACCCGTCCAACTCGCCAGCCAATCCGGCGCGCTGTTGAGGAACGCAACGGACCCGAATGTGTCGGGCAAAATGATGCGCAAGTTGCCATCATGCTCGTCTTGCCAATCGGCCATCACGCGGTAGGGGGCCTTTGCCAACGCGTCATCGTCATCTGCCAAAGCCGCATAAACCATGGGGAGCTCATGGGCGTTGGTGCCAATCGCCTCCAGCTCCCGCCGCAAAGCAATGAGACAATTGGAGGTGCCGGAGAACGCGTCCGCCAAACCCTCTTCCATCGCCTGCACGCACCAGTCCTGCCACAGGAAAGAATGGCGACGGCGGGTGCCGAAATCGGCGATGGCAAGGCCGGGAACCATCCGCAGTCGCTCGATCTTCTCCCACAGCTTGGTCATGGCGCGGGCGTAAAGCACCTGAAGCTCAAACTTACCGAGCGTTGCCAGAACCGCGCGCGAGCGCAGCTCCATGAGTACGGCAAGCGCTGGGATTTCCCACAGCATCACCTCCGGCCAAACACCCTCAAACGTCAGCTCATACTGCCCATCGCGCCGCTCCAGGTGATAAGGCGGCAGCCGCAGCCCCTCGAACCAGGCCATGAATTCGGCCGAAAACATCTGGCGCTTGCCGTAAAACGTGTTGCCGCGAAGCCAGGTGCTTTCGCCCCGCGACAGCGAGAGCGAGCGGATGTGATCCAGCTGTTCGCGCAACTCGCCTTCATCGATGATGTCGGCGAGGCGGATGTTGTGGGAGCGATTGATGAGCGAAAAGGTGACGACAGTATCAGGCCGATTCCGGTAAACTGACTGACACATCAACAGCTTATAAAAGTCCGTATCGATCAGCGAGCGGACGATCGGATCAATCTTCCACTTGTGGCTCCAGACGCGGTTCGCGATGTCGCTCATGATCGCTCCGTCGAGGCGAGACGCCCGCCGATACGCCATTCAACGCTAGAGCGCTATGGCCGTCGAGGTCGGCGCCAAGTCGACGTCAGAAAAAAGTCAATCAGGTAAGCCTATCCGACCGCTCCGTGATCCTGCTTTGAGGAGACCAGCACAACGGCGAAGTCGAATGTGAGCGGCGGCCCACCACAGCAACTGCAGCAATGTAAATCTGTCGGCCACCGAGCAAATCCTATCAGCGCCGGGCGACAGGTCTGCTACGATTTAGGTGCGACCACCCCTGCACGCGTCTCGCTGAAGCGACGCGCGATGATCTACGTTGCCCCCGACTGAAATGCGCTCGGGCGAACCGATCTTTTACGCAGCGGCCGAAACCCGGGCGAGGGCGCATTGCGACCAAAGCTCTGACAGAGCCTTCACCAGATGGTCGATATCCTCATCCGTATGTGCCGGTGTCGGGGTGAAGCGAAGCCGCTCAGTGCCCTTGGCGACGGTCGGATAGTTGATCGGCTGCACGTAAATCCCGTACTGGTCGAGCAGGATGTCGCTGATCCACTTACACTTTTGCGGGTCGTTCACCATCACGGGGACGATGTGCGACGGATTGTCGAGCATCGGAATGCCGGCCGCTTTCAGCTTGGCACGGACTTTCGCCACCTTGGCCTGGTGCGCCTCACGCTCCGCCGATGACGCCTTCAAGTGTGCAATCGAGGCACGCGCACCCGCCGCGCAGGCTGGTGGAAGCGCCGTCGTGAAGATAAAGCCCGACGAGAACGACCGGACGAAATCGATAAGGTCCTTAGAGCCGGTGATGTAGCCACCCACCACGCCGAACGCTTTGCCAAGCGTGCCCTCAATCACCGTCAGGCGGTCCATAATGCCTTCGCGCTCGGCGATCCCGCCGCCGCGAGGGCCATAGAGTCCCACCGCGTGCACCTCATCAAGGTAAGTCATCGCGCCATGCTTTTCGGCAACGTCGCAAATCTCAGCGATGGGCGCGATGTCGCCGTCCATGGAATAGACGCTCTCGAACGCGACGAGCTTGGCGCGGCCCGGCTCAATCTGGCTCAGCTTCTTATCCAGATCTTCCGGGTCGTTGTGCTTAAAGAGCTGCTTTTCGGCACGGCTGTGGCGGATCCCCTCGATCATCGAGGCGTGATTCATCGAGTCAGAAAGAATTACACAGTTCGGAAGCTTTGCGCCCAACGTCGACAGCGCCGCCCAGTTCGAGACGTAGCCGGACGTAAACAATAACGCCGCTGGCTTGTCATGAAGATCGGCCAGCTCGCGCTCAAGCTCCACATGATACCGGTTGGTGCCGGAAATGTTGCGGGTGCCACCAGCACCGGCGCCGCATGAGTTCAGCGCCTCATGCATCGCGTCCAAAACATCAGGATGTTGCCCCATCCCTAAATAATCGTTTGAGCACCACACGGTCACGTCAGCCGGTCCAGGACCATTGTGGTGACGTCGCGCTTTCGGGAACTCGCCGCGATACCGCTCAAGATTAGCGAACACGCGGTAATTACCCTGGTTGCGGAGTGCGTCCAGGCTATCGCGAAAGTGCTGTTCGTAATCCATGACGTTCCCGTTCCTTCCGCTAACTAATTATAGGCTTTTTGGATTCGTTCCAAGTGGCGGGATGCCACGGAGCTTGTGGGTTCGACAGACCACAGGGCCTGAGGTGACAAAGGGGTGACCATTAGCCAGTGCTCCAGCGTGCCTAGCGCTGCGAGCACCGCACAAACGAGCGATGTTGTCGCAAGGGTCACTCCAGCTTCAGGATCAAGGCCTTGGCGCAACAAAAAAGCCGTGGCGAGCGAGCCGCCGATCACCGAAAAAGGAAACAGCGGATTGATCGGCCGGTCTGTGGGCGCACGACGAAAGTGTTGCGCCAGATGCCGAACCCGAGGCGGCAGAAACTCGATGCACAAGTTTCGAACGCCTAAAAAGAGATTCAGCTTTGCGCTGGCCCGCATGATGTAAAGGAGTGCAAACACCGAGAGTGCGGCAGGGTTCAACGAGCCCCACTGCAACAAGGCTAGGCTTGCGAGTGCCACGAGGAGGGCCGCCTCATGGAACGCGATCGCACAAAATGCTGACGTTGCGCGCTCCACCAATGCGTCGCCACGCGCCGGGCGGTGAAAGCCGAGCACCGCACCGGTGAGAAAGACCATCTCCACCGCCGCCCAGAGGCACAGCCCAGCGGAGATCCCCGCATAAGCCGCCACTGTGCCGGTCATCGACGCAGTGTGATGAGCCCCGCCAAGCGCGATGAGTGCGCACCCCAATGCCACCAGATTGAGCACCCAAGCGGGCGCCAACCGCGCACCCCAAAGAAGTGCTTGAGTGGCGCCCCACCACAGGGTGAGGGCAAAAAGGAGCGCACCCGTCATCGCTACCAGACCGGTTCAAGCCGGCTTGAGACCGGAAGGTCGTTGCGCTT
>CAKZYH010000407.1 GCA_937884725.1 uncultured Paracoccaceae bacterium | reverse complement strand
GCCGCCCGCGCCTTCAGCGCATCAAACGTTGCGACGAAGGCCGCGCGCACATCCGCCTCACTCCCCGTCACAGCGGCGGGGTCGGGCAAACCCCAATGGGCGCGGACGGGAGCGCCCATCCACAACGGGCACGTTTCGGCGGCGGCGCTGTCACACACAGTGATCACGCTGTCGAGCTTTGGGGCGCCGCGGACGCCCTCGCCAAACTCATCCCAGGACTTTGACCGAAAGGCGCCGGTCTCAAAGCCGTTGTCGGCCAAAACCTCAAGCGCCATCGGGTGCGGCGATCCTTTGGGCTGGCTCCCCGCCGAATAGGCCGTGAAGCCGGGGAGGGCGCCCACCAGCGCCTCACCCAGAATCGACCGGGCCGAATTGCCGGTGCACAAAATCAGAATAGCGTGGTCGGCCATCGCCTAGCCCCCGGTCATCGCAACAGCCGGCAATCGGCGCACGTGGTCCGGAGGCGTCTAAACCACCCGTCGTGACGGTTTCATGACACCCGTGCCGCGGATCAGTTCGCCGCTGGCCCGTCCACAGGGGCGGGCTCCTGCCCGACCAGCGCTTCCATGGCCGACAAAAGCCGCGCATTGAACGCCGTGACGTCGCTCGGCACCTCGCCCTCTGCGATTTGCGCCGAGCCCATCAAAAGCCACGCCGCATCCGCCAGGTCCTCGGCCGAGCCGCCCGCCGCTGCACGCGCCGCCAGCGACTTGATCAGCCCGTGGCTCGGGTTCAGCTCCAGCACCGGCTTGCCGCCAAGCCCCTGCCCGTGGCGCGCAACGATCTTCTCCATGGCTTTGTCGTAGCCCATGTCTGCTGCCACCAGGCACGCGGGGCTCGTCGCGAGGCGGCTTGACGTGCGCACGTCCGACACCTGACCCTCCAGAGTCTGCTTCATCAGCGCCGACAGCGTCGCCACGTCGCTCGCCTTGGCGGCATCATCGTTGGTCTCGGCGCCGTCCTTCAACGCAATATTGTCGATCTCGGCGCCGCCCTGCGTCACCGACGTGAACGACTTGCCCTCATAGCCAAGCGCTGTGCGCACCCAGAACGCGTCCACCGGGTCGGACAACAGCAGCACCTCAATATCGCGCGCCGCGTAGCCCTCGAGCTGCGGTACGTTCGCGATGCGGTCCGCGTCGTCCCCCACGGCATAGTAAATCGCCGTCTGGTTCTCCTTCATGTCGGCGATGTACTCGGCCAGCGAGCGCATCGTCCCTTTCGTGGTGGTGAAGCGGCAGATCGCGTAAATCTCGTCGCGGCGCTCGGTGTCCTCGTAGAGGCCCTCCTTCAGCACCGAACCGAACGCACCCCACACCTTGGCGTAGGTGTCGGCGTCCTTCTCCGCGAGCTTCTTCAGCTCCGACAACACCCGCTTGGTGTTCGCCTGCCGGATTTGCGTCAGCATCGGGTTGGTCTGCAGCATTTCGCGCGACAAGTTCAGCGGCAGGTCTTCTGAATCGACCACACCGCGCACAAAGCGCAGATATGCCGGGAGCAGCGGCGCATCGTCGGTGATGAACACGCGCCGCACATAAAGCTTTAGGCGCCCCTTACGGTCCGGATCAAACAGGTCAAACGGCGCCATTTCCGGCACAAACAGAAGCACCGTGTACTCCTGCCGCCCCTCCACCCGCGCGTGGATCGTCAGCGCCGGCTTGTCGAACGCGCCGCCGGCGAAGCGATAAAACTCCTCATACTCCTCCGCCGTCACCTCGCTCTTGGGCTTGGCCCATAGCGCCGTGCCGTCCACCAGCTCGCGGCTCACCTCTTCGCCGGCCGCCTGGATGTTGATGGGCACCGGTACATGCGCGCTGTGATGCTTGATGAGCCGCTCAACAGTCTCGGGCTTGGCGTAGTCCGCGTGATCATCCTTCAGCGTGAGCACCACCTGGGTCCCGCGCGGTGCGTCCGCTGGCCCCGGCGCGATGGTGAACTCGCCTGTACCGGTCGAGGCCCACTGCCAAACCTCGTCGCTCCCCGCGGCGCGGCTTGTCACCGTCACCTCATCGGCGACCATGAAGGCGGAGTAAAACCCAACGCCGAACTGCCCGATCAGCGATTTGCCGGCGCCCGCCTCCTCCAGCGCCTGCCGGAACTTTTCCGTTCCCGACCGCGCCATGGTGCCAAGGTTCTCTATCAGTTCGTCCCGGCTCATGCCGATGCCGTTGTCGGCGATGGTGAGCGTCTTGCCCTCAGGGGCGGCGGTAATCGTGATCTGCAGCGTATCGGC
>CAKZYH010000406.1 GCA_937884725.1 uncultured Paracoccaceae bacterium | reverse complement strand
CACCGCTCCTTGCCACGGCACGCCCCAAGCCCATCGCGTGACCCAACATGAGCGAGAAGGGCTCTAGCGGTGTGCGGCGGCGGGTGAGCTGGCGCACACCATGAAGTGCGCGCCTTGGCGGTCGACCAGCATGAGGCGATCGCCGGGGAGTTCGACCACGGTTTGGCCACCCCTTGCGGCGATGCGCTCGGCGGTGGCTTGGAGCGAGCCAACGGCGAAGGCGGGCATCCAGTAGCGCAGCGTGCCGAGGATGGTTTCGGGCACTTCTTCGGCGTGGGCGATGGTTGTGCCGTCGGGGTGGCGGATGGCGAAGGTCGGCCACGGGGTGTTGGCGGCAAGCTCAAACGTCCAGCCGAAGAGGTCGGCGTAGAAGGTTTCGATGAGCGCGACGGCGGGGAGGTGGTGGTAACGGTGCGCGACGGTGCCGACGTCGCGAATGTCGGGGCCTTCGTAGAGGGTGAAGCCGGCGCCGGACGGGTCGCGGACGAGGGCGATCTGGGCGTTGTCGCCAAAGGGTTGGGGCTCGACCTCGATGATGACGCCGTGGTGGGTGCGGGCCTTGGCAAGGGTCGCTGAAACGTCCGGCACGTGGACGTAGGACATCCAGAACGACGGCATGTTGATGGCAGCAAGGCGCGGCGGCATGGGGAAGACGGCGGCGACCTCAGTGCCGTTTTGGGTGGCGAAGTCGTAGGTGGGGTCGCCGTGAAAGGCCCACCCGAAGAGGGCTGTGTAGTCGGCGCGGGCGGCCTTCATGTCGAAGGTGGAGAGGTCGGTCCAGGCAAAGTGGCCGTGCGCCATGAATGGTGCTCACGTGGTGCTGGTGGACGGTGGCGGGGTGAGTTCGCTGGCGAAGGGGAGCGCTGCGACGCTGCCGGGGCGTGTTGTGGAGAGGGCGGCGGCTTGGCAGGCGAAGCTCGCGGCGGCGGGGAATGGGTGGCGCTGCGACATGGCGACGGCGAGGGCGGCGTTGAAGCAGTCACCGGCGGCCACGGTGTCGACAGTCTTTGCGGGCGGCGGGGCGCAGTGGCCCTCGCCATCGGTGGGCGTGAACCAGGCGGCGCCGAGGGGGCCGAGGGTGATGAGCGCCCCGCCGCCGGTGTGTGTGGCGAGTGCTTTGGCGGCGCGCAGACCCTCCTCGCGCGTGGTGATGGGGATGCCGGTGAGTTGGGCGGCTTCGGTGGCGTTGGGGGTGATGAGGTCGAAGGCGCTGAGGGTGTCGCGCGGCCATGGGGAGGTGGGGGCCGGTGCCGGGTCCATGATCACCATCGCCCCTGCCCGCTTGGCGGCGTGGGCGGCGGCGAGCGAGACGGCGAGCGGGATTTCGTTTTGGAGAAGCACGATGTCGGCGCCGGCGAAGGGGGCCTCTGGGACGTCGGCGACGGTGAGGGCCTGGTTGGCGCCGCCGACGAGGCGGATGAGGTTGTCGCCGTCTGGGCCGATATCGATGAGGGCAAGGCCTGAGCTGACGCCGGGTTTGCGAGCAAGGGTGAGGGCGATGCCTTCGTCGGCGAGGGTTTGGGCGAGCGTTTCGCCGCGGGCGTCGTCGCCGACTGCGCCGATGAAGCAGACGCTGGCGCCGAGGCGGGCTGCGGCGATGGCCTGGTTGGCGCCCTTGCCGCCGGGGCTTTCGGTGAAGGCGGTGGCGGCGATGGTTTCGCCACGCGCCGGCCAGTGCGGGAGCGTGGTGAAGAGGTCTGCGTTAATGGATCCTACGACAACGATGGCCGGCACTTTGCGCGCTCTCTGATTGGGTTCGACGGCCTCGAGTTATCAGAGATGGGGCGGAAACTCACAATGGGGTCGGCACCGGGGGCGGCCGGTGCCGACGAGCTGGTCAAGTGAACAGGAGGACCCAGACCAACAGAAGGGCCATTCCTGTGACGGCCTGTACGATCGCGCCGCCGGACAGAATGCGGATGACGCGGCCCTCGCTGGGTTCAGCGCTCAGCGCATCGCGGCGGACGAGCCAGTAGTAGCTGTCGTTGGGCAGGATCGCGATGAACGATCCGAGGCAGATGGCGAAGACGGCGGCGGTGCCGTTCACACCGCTTGCCATCACGATGGGGGCCGCCACGGGCGCGACCGCGGCGAAGGTGGCCATGGACGAGCCTTGGGCGAGCTTGAACAGCACTGTGAGCGCGAAGAGGGCGAGGAGGGTCGCGGTACCACTGCCCTGCGGCACGAGGCGGTCGAGCGGCACCATTCCGGTGAGGATGGCACCGAATGCACTGGCTGCACCGATGATCAGGAGCAGCGATCCTGTCCGGCGCACAGCACTGTCGAGGCACTCGCGGCGCAGGTCTGCCGGCGTTTGGATGAGCGCCAGGATGGCGGCGGACATGAGGGCGCCCTTCGGCATCAGAAGGAAGTCGAGGAACCCCGATCCGGTGCGGCCAACAATCCCGCCTGTGATGAGGAGGGCCGCCATCAGCATGAACGGTGCGAAGGTGATGATGAGGCGACCGCCGGTGCCATGCGCAGTGTCGTTTGATGGGGCGTCCGGGACGCCAGCTGCGAAGCGTCCCCAGATGACGCCGGCGGCCCAGACCGGGAGGGTGAGCAACACGCCGTAGAGGAGGAGCATCATGGGCTCGTTCCCGGCCGTTCCCGACACACCAAGTCCGGTCGCGACGATCAGCGGGCCGGCCGGGTAAAGGAGTTTGAAGCCGGCGTAGGCCCCGAATGCGGTGTCGAGTTTCTGCCGTCCGGCCGCTGGCGCCAGCGCGGCGTAGGCGGTGTCGGGGCAGATCATGCCGGCGCCCGCGACGGGCGATGCCAGCGAGGCTGTTCGCCCCGCCGCCGCGGACCCGACGTTGCGGCGGGAGAGCGTTGCGGCGAGCGTGAACGATGGCAGCAGGATCAGCGCGAACTCGCCGAGCGCGCGGCCAAAGCCGGTGTTGAAGCCGGCGATCACCTCGGATGCGTCCATGCCGCCTGCGAGGCCGAGCACGAGCGAGAGGATCACCATCCAGATGACCAGAGGCAAGTCTGGCAGGTGGCGTTTGAGGCCGAGGGTCGCTGATCCGGTGGATGGGATATCGGTCATGTGGGTTGCCGTCTCCATCTTGAGTGCAAGTCATGTTACTCGCGCGGGACGGCAGGCCCTAATGAGAAAGAGCGGGAGCGAGCATGCCTTCAACTCATGCAAGACCGGCTTTGCGGTCGCTTCAGATCTTCGAAGCCGCCGCCCGACTTGGCAGCTTTACCGCCGCTGCCGAGGAACTTGGGATCACGCAGAGCGGCGTATCGCGCCAAGTGTCGGACCTTGAGGCGACGCTCGGCGTTGTGTTGTTCCACCGCAAGGGGGCTCGGTTGACCGCCACGCCGACGGGTGAGCGCCTTGCCGCGCAATTGAGCGATGCGCTCTCGCGGGCTTGGTCTGCGGTGGCTGAGGCGCGGCGCTCTGATCAGGTGGTCACCTTGTCGATGCTGCCGTCAGTGGCGACCCGGTGGTTCGCCCCGCGGCTTGGTGCGTTTCTGACGAGCAACCCTGGGGTTGATCTGCGCATCACTGCGTCGCGGCATTTGGTGGATTTTGCCAGCGAAGGGGTGGATGCGGCGTTGCGCTATAGCCCTTCGCCCGCGCGCCATCTGGATGCGCTGAAGCTTGCCACCGAGACCATCCGCCCGGTGTGTTCGCCGCATTATCAGCGGGCGCATGGGCTGAATGCGCCGGACGATCTGCATCGCGCGACACTGCTTTGCGGCGATATCCCCGAGGATTGGCGCGCGTGGTTCGCGGCGGCAGGCTGCGAAGGCGAGCCCTCGCCCGGTCCGCGGCTTGGCGATGACGGCGCCATTTTGCAGGCCGCCGTTGAGGGGCAAGGGGTGGCGCTAGGGCGGTCGCTGCTGGTCGCCGACGACATCGCGGTTGGGCGGCTGATTGCGCCTTTCGGTGTTTCGCTTGATGCGAGCCATGCGTATTGGTTCGTGCAGCCAAAGGGCATACGGCCGACCGCGGCGATGGACGCGGTCAAGGCGTGGCTGGTGGGTCAATTCACGGGTCCGGATTAACAGGGCAACACCGCGACGGACCGGGCTGTTGGATCCAACTATGTTCTGCGGAGTTGGACCGCTTTTCGCAAGCGGCAACAGAGCGCTCGTCAGCGCCGTTCTAGCAGCCCAAGGTTCGCGCTCTCACGCGGCGTGTCGGTGAACGACACGCCCTCATAGCTGGCATGCTTTGCGAGGCGCGGCGCACACAAGACGGACGGCGCCGCAGAATTCGCGGCCTGTGCCGTTGGACTTCGTTGCGGGCGTGGCTGTGCGATGACACGGGGCAAGCCAAAACACCCTCGTGGCGAAGGGAAAGGGCGGCTACGGCTTTAACTTTACAGCTGCCGCGCGGTGAGACAGTAACGGCGCGAGTGTCACATAATGCCACACCAGGAGTTATCATGAGCCGCCTAGTCACTGCCCTCTTCGCCGCGTCTGTTCTGGCCGTGGGCGCCGCGCAGGCCGATACGAAAGCGCCAGATTTTGAGGTCATCTTCGCCGACGCGGAGACCGTTTCGTTCGATGCTCAGATCGCTGGCACGTATGAAGCGCGCAACGAAGTGCTGGTGAAGCTCCCGAACAAAAACCAGTATGCCGTCCCCGTTCCGCCCGACGCCGACTATTCGAAGTGGCGCAACAACATGCTGGTGACCGTGACCATCACGCAGGGAATGGTGATCAACCTAGCCCGGGCGGAAGACGACGCCGAACCCTTCGTCTACGAGCTACTGACGGGCGAAGACATTGAGGACTTGCCCGCCGACATTTTGGCGAGGCGCATTACTTACGCTGTGCCCATCGACAAAGTCGATGTGAGGGAGGGGAAGGTGACGTTCACCTCGTTTGCCGGTGACCAGCGCACCGCCAGCGTGTCGAAAGACGCAGCCGAAGCGGTGAAAGAGTTTGGGACCAGAAACGCGATGGGCGAGCTGACCTACTACGACTCCATCGCGATCATCGAACGCTGATCGTGGGCGCCGCCTAACCGGACGCAATCGGGTGGCGGCGGGACAATTGAGACAGGTCGGCGTCGTCTACGCCGGCCGGTGAGAGCCGGTGAGAGGAAGCGCAAAACCTCGCGACACGCGGTGGCGCTTAGCAGCCGCAGACTTGAGTTCGCTTCGCCTACGCGGCGACTTCGGCCAGACGGTTGGCGAATTTTGTAAGGTCGTCGGCGGGTGTGTCGACGTGGGGAGAGATGCGCATCGGGATGCCAGTGCCGGGCACGGGGAACCACGGCTCTTCGGTGTCGGGCGTGGGCCATTTGGCGATGACGCCGTCCGCCGCGAGGAGAGCCTCGACGGCAAGTTTGCGCGCTGCCGGGATCATGACTGTGACGGTGCCTGGCGCACGGGTCGGGCCGCCAAGGATTTCGAGCCCTGCGGCGGTGAGAGTGTTTGCGAGGATGTCGCTGCGCGCTGCGATGGCGCGGTGGACGGCCTCCTCGCCCTCGCCGGCGTAGTGCGCGATGGCGGCACACAGCCCGAGGCGTTGTGGGACCGGCTGATCGCCGGGGATGAAGTTGGCCGCGGTCAGGCCGAGAACACGCTCGGCGCGCTCTGAGAATTTCAAGATTGCGACGCCGCGGGGGCCGCGCAGCCACTTGCGGCCGGTGCCGATCACAATGTCGGCGTCCCGGAACATCGCCATCGGAACGCGGCCGTAGGCTTGGGCGGCGTCCACCAGGATGAGCGCGTCGTCGGGACGCTTGAGCGCCGCGACGCGGTCGATGGGGCAGACCATACCGCTAACGCTGGTGGTGGCGGTGACGGCGATCACGGCGACATCGTCGGTGATCGCGCTTTGCCAGGGCGAGGGATCGCTGGGGTCGGCGAGATGATCGAGCTGTTCGACCGTGGCGCCCGTCATCGCGGCGAGCTTTTCGGTGAAGACGATGTTGTCGCCCCACTCGTGCCGGGCGAGGAGGAGCTTTTTGCTGGCGAGCGGGATGCGCGACAGCGCCGCCTGCCAATTAGCGCAGGTGGTGGTGGTGAAGGCCACATGCTCGCGAGGGCAGCCGATGAGGTCGGCGAGCGTTTGAAGGCCGGCTTCCAGCGTCGGTTCAGCGTCGGCGCCCGCTTGCACAAAACCCACCTCGTCCTCGCGGGCGAGATGGGCGGATATGGCGGCCCGGGTTTTGGCGGTGGGCGCTCCGAAGCCGGCGTGGTTGAGCCAGAGCACCCTGCCCTCCTAGTCCGATGGTCGATTAGCGGGAGTAAAACTCGATGACGAGGTTGGGTTCCATCATCGCCGGATACGGCACGTCAGCGATGCCCGGCATGCGGATGTAGCCGGCCGTCATCTTGGAGTGGTCAACGTCGATGTACTCGGGAACGTCACGCTCGGCGAGGCTGATGGCTTCGAGCACGGCCAGCATGTTTTTGGACTTTTCGCGGATCTCGATCACGTCGCCCGGCTTGCAGCGGTAGGACGGGATGTTGACGCGGCGGCCGTTCACCTTGACGTGGCCGTGGGTCACAAACTGGCGGGCGGCAAACACCGTGGGCACGAACTTTGCGCGGTAGACGATGGCGTCGAGCCGGCTTTCCAGGAGGCCGATGAGCTGCTCTGACGTGTCACCGCGGCGGCGGACGGCTTCATCGTAGACAGCGCGGAACTGCTTTTCGGAGATGTTGCCGTAGTAGCCCTTCAGCTTTTGCTTGGCGCGCAGCTGGAGCCCGAAGTCGGACATTTTGCCTTTGCGGCGCTGGCCGTGCTGACCGGGGCCGTATTCGCGCTTATTGAGCGGGCTTTTGGGGCGGCCCCAAATGTTCTCGCCCATACGGCGATCGATTTTGTACTTCTGACTGTGTCGCTTCGACATAACGTTCCTCAGGTGCGCGCGGACCATCCGAGCGCGGGTGATGCCAAACTTGGCGGGAACGCCCCTCCTCCGCCCCATATTGGAGCCGACAGGTGCCAGGCCCGAGCGAGGGGCCGTGCACCGCGGGTGCGTGAGCGGGAGATAACGCGACTGGTTCGCGATTGCCAGGTGTTTTGTGGGCAGACCTGCGCAGCGCTGGGCCGCAGGGTGGCGCTATCGTTGGCCGCGGGCCGTTTTTTGGTCGCGCGGCTTGGCCTGGGGCCGGTGAACGAGTGCTCGCTATCAGTGATCCGGTTGCGGATCGGCGAGCGGTTCTGCGAGCTCATAGACCGCGGGGATGTCCCACGCTTCCGCGATGCGGCCTTCCACAATGCGCCACACGACGACGGCGTTGATTGCGATGGACTCGCCCTCAAACAGCATGGTGTTGCGCACCTGGGTGATCACGAGCTCGTTGCCGACGGGGGTCGCTGACACCGGATTGACCGTGAAGGTTCCTTCGCTGAGGTTGCTGAGCTTGCGGAAGAATTCTCGCAGGCCCTCGGCGCCGGCATAGTCGCCCTGAAGGTCTGGGAGTTTGGGGTTGAAGTAGTGCCACACGAAGTCCGGGGCGACGACGTCGGCCGCGGTGGCCGGATCGTTGGGGTCAAAGCGCGTCAGAAGCGCGACGTTGGGATGGGTCTGTTCCATAACCTCTTCCCTCAAACTGGGGCGATGTGAGCGTTGGCTCGGCATTCACCCGTTGCCGACACAGGTGACCACTGGCGTGGGTGCATGCCAGCGTCAGCGTTCTGGGGAGTGGACTGAAATCGGGCGGGTGGGTCGCATGCGTTCGGTGCGCGGTGGCAACGCAAGGGAGCATGGCACCGCTGCGGTTTTTTGGAAGGACGGACGATGCGCATTGTTGTGGTGGGGGCGGCCGGTGATATCGGTCAGGCGGCGTGCGAGGAGCTGGGCGGGCGGCATGAGCTGATTAGGGTCGGGCGCACGCGCGGGGATCACACGCTCGATGTGGCAGACTTGGCGGCGGTGAAGGCGTTTTATGCCAGCGTTGGGCCGGTGGATGCCGTAGTGTCCTGCGCTGGAGATGCCACGTTTGCAGCGCTCACCGACTTCGATCAGGACAGCTTCATGGTCGGGCTGCGCCAGAAGGTGATGGGGCAGATCAACCTGGTGCTGGCGGGGCTTGATGTGGTCAGCGATGGGGGGAGCTTTACGCTCACCAGTGGAGTGCTCGATCGCGATCCGATCCGGATGGGGACCAATGCCGCGACGGCGAACGGGGCGCTGGCCGGGTTTGTGAAGAGCGCCGCCATCGAGATGCCGCGGGGGCTCAGGGTGAATGTTGTGAGCCCTGGGCTGCTCGACACCTCGGTGGAGCGCTACGGGCCTTGGTTTCATGGCCACAAGCCGGTGCCGGCGGCGGATGTGGGGCTTGCCTACGCCAAAGCGGTGGAGGGGGCGCTGACGGGGCAGGTGTTTATTGTGGAATAGCCAGCGTCAGGCGGCGCTGCGCTCGGCGGAGTCGGCGCGTTCGTCGTCCCGGATGATGAGGCCGCTGATGGGTTTGAGCGCACCGGCGTCGAGCCACATCGGATCGTTGACGAGCTTGGCTGTTATGTCGCCGGAGGTGAGGCTGTAGGTGTGGCCCATGGAGTGGCCGAGTGCGACCCGGCGGCCGGGTTTGGGGTCGAGCGCGGGGCGGACGACCTCGGCGCCGAGTTTGAGGTGGTGGGCGATGTCCCACTCCTCCACGACGCCGTCGGCGATGGTGACGACCCAGCAGTGCATGTCGGCGGCGTAGCCGTTCTTCTCGGCCGGAAAGAACGGCCCGACGAAGTAGCCGGCGGACAGGCCGGCAGCGCGCAGCATGGCGATGAGGTAGGTGTTGATGTCGACGCAGCTTCCCTCAACACCGCCGCAGGCAATCAGAGGCACGCTGGTGTGACCCTCTTTAAAGCGATGATCGGGGTGGGCGTAGACGAAGCGGGCAAAAGCTTCGTCGACGAGGCGCTGGACGGCCTCCCGCTCGGTTTGTGCGCTAGCGACGACGCTCTTGGCGTGGGTGGCGAGCGCGTCGGCGGCGCTGGTCCAGGGCGTGGCGTGCGGGCGGAAGGCCTCCGCGGGATATGCAGCACCGTGGGGGGCCCCGAGTGTGTAGGTGATGGTGAGGGGGCCGCCTTCGGCTGAAATCAGCGCCGACGTGAGGTTGAGCCCGCGCGCTGCGGCAAGTTCCACAACGCGGCCGCCGGTGAGGGTGAAACGCTCAACGGTGTTGTGCGGTGTTTCGATGCCTGTGGGGGCGAAAACCTCAGCGCCGGCCGGTGCGTCTGGGATCGTGACCGATATGGTGCGCTGGCTCATCCCGCGATCATCTGCCAGGCGAGCCCGGCCGTCAGCGCGCCTGCGAGCGACAGGGCGATGTAGAGCGCGAAGACCGGCTTTTTGACAAGCGCGAAGACGGCGATGGCGGCCGGGATGGAGGTGACGCCCCCGGCAATCAGGAAGGCCATGCCGGCACCCGGCTGCATCCCCTGCCCCACCAGGCCGCCCACCAGCGGCAGCGCGGCGTAGCCGTTGAGGTAGGCCGGGACGCCGGTGAGCGTTGCCCAGACGATGGGGGCGATGCCGCCGCCGCCGAGCGTTGAGGCGACCAGCTCGGCCGGGATGTAGGCCAGCATCAGGCTTTCCAGGAAGAAGGCGAGCGTCAGCCATTTGACCAGGAATTCGGTGGTGCTGATGGCGTTTTTGCGGAACTTTTTCGTGCGCTCGGGCTGGTGCCGGAACGCCCAGACGACGTCTTTGCGCGAGCGCACCGTGGCGCCGCCGCAGCCGCCGTCGCCGATGTCCGGCCGCAGGGGGTTTTGGAGATAGCCGGCACTTTGCATGGCGTAGACCACGAAGCCGCCGACGAGGCCGAGCGCGATGGCGACAACGGTTTTGGCGATGGCGAAAGGGGTGCCGAGGGTCGCGACCGTGAGCAGGAACATGGACGGGTCCATAAGCGGTGACGCGAGCCAGAAGGCCATCACGGCCGACAGCGGCACGCCCATGGCAAGGAGCGCTGCGATCAGCGGGATGACGCCGCAGGAGCAAAACGGCGACAGCGCGCCGGCGAGTGAGGCGAGGATAATGATGGCGACCGGCGAGCCGGTGAAGGCGCGGGCGATGAGGCCATCGGCGCCAGTGGCAGCGGCGTAGGCGGCTGTGCCGATGGACAGGATCAGGAAGGGCGAGATCGCAACGAGGTTGTTGGCGGTAAAGGCCAGCGAGGGGCCGAGCTGGGCGGGCGCCAACAGCGCGGTCAGCGCGATGAGGGCTGCAATGGCGAGCCAAACTCGCTTCTTGTCCCAGGCCCATTTGAGGCTGGAGAGGCTTTGGTTGCCAAGCCGGAGTGCGACGTCAGTCATGGGTCAGGTCCCTCGCCGTTCAGGCGGTTTCGGCGGAAATGCTGGGCGCTGTGACGCCCTGGCAGCACTCGTCGGTGAGGAAAATGAGGAGGCCGTTCATGGCCTCGAAATCGGCGGTGTTGATGATGCTGCGGCCGCGCTTTTGTTGCGCGACGAGGCCGGCATCCACGAGCGCGGCAAGGTGATGGGATAGCGTGGACGGTGCGAGGCCCACATGCTCGCCAATGTCGCCGACTGTGAGGCCGTCCTTGCCGGCTTTGACGAGCAGGCGGAAGACCTCAAGGCGGGTATCGTTGCCGAGTGCAGCGAGGCGCTGTGCGGCTTTTGCGGTGGCTGCGTTGCTCATACATTTCGATATAACTAGAAATATCGAAATGTGCAACCCGCGGCTGTGCGGACGCGAGAGCGCCGCCGAATGGGTGTCCGGCGACGCGTTGGCAGGGGGAAGTGCGGCGGGCCCTGCCGCACCCCCGTCAGCTTAGGAGCCGAATTCGAGGCACCACTGCAGCATGCCTGCGTCCGGGTATTTCGCGTTGGGACCGAACTCGGCGTAACACGCCGCGGTCCAGGCGCTGGCGATCCTGTCATTGGGATAGCCGCCTTGGGTCTGTCCGCCGCGGGCGGCGATCCGGTTTGCGTTGCGCTTCACCCGGGCCATGCGGGTCGTTGACGGCGCAGATTTGGTTTGAAGCGAGAGCGTTGTCCCAGCGGTCGCGGGGACTGCGACGGTCATTGCGGGGACAGCAATCGCTGCAGCCACAGTAACGGCAGTGATGTACTTGATCATTCGAGTATCCTTCCATATTTGTGACGGTTTCAAGGCAACTTCTTCTGCCATTTCGGCGGGAACTAGCTGGAAATTGCGCATGTCAGAGTCACGACGGAAGCGTCTATTGTGTGATGAAGAGCACAAACTCAGATGAGCCAAAAAATTTATTGAGAGAATGCTGTGATCTCGATCACAAGATGGCGGATCTTGATATGCAGTGACGTGGCCGTCGTCATGCAGATTTAAAGGCAGTGTGGCTTTTGCTGGGCGGGTTGACGGTGGTGCATCGCGGTCGCGGATGCCGCTGACTGCTATGCGCGGGAGGGCGCTGCCCAATTGGCATCGCCGAAGTGAGCTTCGGCGATGCGGCAGTGAATCGAAAGTGCGGCGGGCCCTGCCGCACCCCCGTCAGCTTAGGAGCCCCAGTTGAGGCACATGTCCAACATGGCTGCGTCTGGATAGTTGGCGTCCGGGCCGAACTCTGCATAGCAAGCCGCGGTCCAGGCACTGGCGATGTTGTTGTTGGGGTAGCCGCTCCCGCCGGTGCTGCCGCTGACCGGTGTTGCGCGACCGGCGCGCCGTTTGACCTTCGCCATGCGGGTGGACATCGGGGCAGATTTCGTCTGCATCTTCAGAGTTGTGCCGGCGGTTGCGGGTCCAACCGCAGTAATCGCTGGAACAGCGATGGCAGCCGCGAGGGCGATAGCAGTCATCGACTTAGTCAAAACAGTGTCCTTTCAGGTGAGTGAAGATGTGAGGGAGAATCCCTCTGCCTTTCGGCTCGACCTAGCTGGAGATTGCTGTGGCGAGCGCCACCCCCGAAGAAGACGATGTGTGATAAGAATCACAAATCGAAGTGAAAGGAAAAACTTATCCAACCGAAAAAGTGTTTGGGATCACGGTTGGGCGCGGTTGGCCCATGCGCCTGGCCTTCAGCCGGCATGCAAATCGGCGCGGGCTTGGCGGCCGATGGGCCGAGGCAAACCCGGCGCAATGCCGGTGCGAGTGAGGGAGTGACGCGGGCACTGGTGCGATAGCGAGCCTGCGAGGCGGGGGCCGACATGTGGTTGTCATATGACTGCGGCAGATGGGGCGCACTGTCATAATAAGTTTGGAGCACGCTTCATGCGCACTGTTGCCCTTGCGGCCGCGTTTGCCGCCCTTTTGACCGCACCGGCCCTCGCCCAGTCGGGCAAGCTGATGCTGTACACCAGCCAGCCCAACGCCGACGCGCAACAGACCATCGACGCCTTCATGGCCGCGCACCCCGAGATCGAGGTGGAGTTTTTCCGCGACGGCACGACCAAGGTGATGGCGAAGCTGGCCGGTGAGTTCGCTGCCGGTGCGCCGCAACCGGACGTTCTTTTGATTGCCGACACCGTGACGATGGAAGGGCTGGAAGCCGACGGTCGTCTGATGGCCTACCCCGAGGCCGACACCAGCGCGTACCCCGCCGGGCTGATGGACCCCGAAGGACACTACTTCTCCACGAAGCTGATCACCACCGGCATCGTTTACAACACGGCAGCGCCCATGGTGCCGGCGTCCTATAAGGACCTTTTGGCAGACGACGCTGCGGGCAAAATCGCAATCCCCTCCCCGCTCACCTCGGGCGCGGCGGCGATTACAATGGCGACGCTGACCTCCGACCCGTCGCTGGGCTGGGACTTTTATGAAGGGCTCGCCGACCAAGACACGCTCGCCCAGGGCGGCAATGGCGGCGTCTACCGTGCCGTTGCCGGCGGCGAGAAGCTTTACGGCTTCGTGGTCGACTTCCTGGCGATCCGCAACAAAGCTGACGGCGCGCCCATCGACTTCGTGTTCCCCACCGAGGGCGTGTCGGCAGTGACCGAGCCAGTGGCGATCTTGTCGACCACGCAGAACCCGGAAGCTGCGAAGGCGTTTGTGGACTTTCTCCTGTCGCCGGAAGGCCAGCAGCTGGCGGCCGATCAGGGCTACCTTGCGGCCCATCCGGACATCGCGCCGCCCGAAGGTTTCCCGGCGCGCGATGGCATCAAGCTGATGGAGTTTGATCCGGCCGACGCGCTGGCCAACGACCAGTCCAACAAAGTGAAGTTCCAAGACCTGTTCGGCGGTTAACATTCTTCGCAAGATTTCGGGCGGCGAGACGATTGCTCTCGCCGCCCTTTTGCTTTTCGCAGCGCTGTTGTTTGGGCTGCCGCTGACCAGGCTCTTTATGCAGGGGCTGGTGGTGGACGGCGCGGTGAGTCTTGGCCCCCTGGCCGACGCGCTGGACAGCCGCTCCACGCAGCGGGCGCTGATGAACAGCTTCGATTCGGCGCTGTTTTCGTCGCTCCTCGCCACCGTGATCGGCGCGAGCCTCGCGTTGGTGATCGGGCTCACGGATGTGCGCGCGAAGGGGGTGCTGATCTTCCTCGTTTTGCTGCCGATGATGATCCCGCCGCA
>CAKZYH010000405.1 GCA_937884725.1 uncultured Paracoccaceae bacterium | reverse complement strand
TGCAGGAGGCTGTAGAGCAGCATCGAGCCATGGCCGGCCGACAACACGAAACGGTCACGGTTGGGCCAGTGGGGTGCCTTGGGATCGACGTTGATGTGATGGACGAACAGCGTCGTCACCAAATCCGCCGCCCCCATGGGCAAGCCCGGGTGGCCCGACTTTGCTGCTTCGACCGCGTCGACCGACAGCATTCTGATGGCGTCGGCCATCGGCCTTAATTTGTCCACATCCACCATGACATCCGCCTTGTCGCTCTGTTGTTGTGGGCTGGGTCTCATCGATAGGATCGGGTCCCTGGCTGAACGGGTGCCGGGACGCAAGGGGCGGCGGTTAATTTCCGCTACCGGCAAAGGAGGAAGCTGTTAACCATGGCGTCTATGCCGCACGAAGCCCCTTCTAAGCCCGCTGAGCCGCTCGATTTGGCGCTAGCGCGGCTTGATGGCGCGATCATCGCGCTGCGGCGGGCCGTGGCGGTGCGCGAGGCCGCGGACGGCGATACGGCGCACACCCAGGATGACTTGGCGCGGCTGGAACGGGATCGCGCGGACCTTGCCGAGCGGCTCGACGCCGCAGAGGGTCGCGCTGACCGATTGCGGGAGGCCAATGCCGAGGTGGCCAAACGCTTGGTGCGGGTCATGGAGTTGGTGCGGCGCATGGATCGCGGCCTGTGAGCGCGGTCACGCTGGTCATCGGCGGTCGGCCGGTCACGGTGAGCTGCGGCGATGGCGAAGAGGAGCGCATGCGTCGGCTGGGTGCGGAGCTGTCGAAGACCATCGGCCTGCTCCGCGAGCAGCCGCTCGCCACCCAAGCAGATGAGCGCGACATCGTGATCCTCGCGGCACTCTCGGTGCTGGAGCGGCTCGACCGGGCGGAGGAGCGCATCGCAGCGCTGAACCTGCGCAATCGCGAGGTGGAGACGGGGCGCGCCATGGTCGCTGCGGAGGCAAGAGAGGCCCGCGATGCAGTGGCGGAGCGGATCGTCGGTGTCGCCGCCGAGCTTGAGGGGCTGGCGGCCATGCTCACCGCAGCGCTGGCCAAAAAGGCGCAGAGGGTGCAGCATGACAGCGACTCACCATTGGAAGGCTAGTCGGTGTTTGACCCTGCAATTCTGGTTGCCTTTTTCCTGACCTCCGCCGCCATCGTCATCGTTCCTGGACCCACCGTCAGCGTCATCATTGCAAATTCGCTGCGGCGCGGTGCAGCGGCGGGGCTGATGAATGTGGCCGGGACACAGGCCGGGCTCATCACCATGATTGCCGTTTTAGCAGTGGGCCTTGAGGCGGTGGTGAGCATGGTCGGCGAGGCTTTCGTTGTCATCAAGCTGATCGGCGCGGCCTACCTTGTGTATCTCGGCATCAAAATGCTGCGCAGCGATGGTGCGCTCGCCCGCGCTGAAGGGGACGAGCGCAGCCTCTGGGGCTACTTCGCGCAAGGCTTCTTCGTGATCTGGTCCAACCCAAAAGCGCTTCTGTTTTTCGGCGCCTTCATCCCCCAGTTCGTCAGCCCTGCCTACAACTCGGCGGTGCAGGTGGTGGTGTACGGCCTCATTTTCATGCTCGCCGCCACGGTGTTTGACAGCATCTACGCTCTGCTCGCCGGCCGTGCGGGGCGTTGGCTCACATCGGCCCGCGTCCGCATTGCCGAGCGCATCGGCGGCTGCGTTCTGGTGGCGGGCGGTGTGGCTTTGGCGTTCACGCGTCGCTGAGGCGGACCGATTGCCACTTCCCCAGGACAGGGAATGAGCTTACCTTCCGTCGTGGAGCTGCCTGGCTCGTTTGGACACTCTAATCCCCGGGGCCTTATCGATCCGATCGGGAGCTATCCCTGACCTGGGCCGTGGCCTGGGACACATGGCGCCCACCTACTTTGTAGGTCCCGGGATCGAATCGTCCGACGGCCAAGGCGGCTTCACATTTTCAGTGGTTTCGCCACCACCTCCCCTCCTGCGACGCAAATAGCGCACCGGTGTGTGGCGCGAGCCTCAGCGTTTCGCGCTGCTAAAGTAATCAGCTTGCAAGCTTCGCATCCTTCAGACAGAAGGCGCGAAGCGAAGGGAGACGGGTCGATGGCCGTTAAAGTTGCAATCAATGGGTTTGGCCGGATCGGGCGCAACGTGCTGCGCGCCATCATGGAATCAGGCCGCACCGATGTCGAAGTGGTCGCGATTAACGACCTGGGACCGGTGGAAACCAACGCCCACCTCCTGCGCTACGACAGCGTGCACGGCCGCTTTCCGATGACCGTCACTGTTGCCGGCGACACCATCGATGTGGGCCGCGGACCAATCAAGGTGACCGCGGAGCGCGATCCCAAGGCGCTGCCCTGGGGCGACGTGGACATCGCGCTGGAATGCACAGGTATATTCACGGCGCGCGACAAGGCTGCCTTGCACCTTGAGAATGGCTCCAAGCGCGTTCTGGTGTCCGCCCCAGCGTCGGGCGCCGACAAAACCATCGTCTACGGCGTGAACGACGACGTTTTGAGCGCAAGCGACGTCGTAGTGTCGAACGCGTCGTGCACCACCAACTGCTTGGCGCCCGTGGCGTCAGTTGTGCACAAAGCGATCGGCATTAAGCGTGGGTTCATGACCACGATCCACAGTTATACGGGCGATCAACCCACGCTCGACACCATGCACAAAGACCTTTACCGCGCCCGCGCTGCGGCGATGAGCATGATCCCCACGTCCACCGGCGCGGCGAAGGCGGTCGGCCTAGTGCTGCCCGATCTTAACGGCAAGCTCGACGGCGTCGCGATCCGCGTACCAACACCGAACGTGTCGGTGGTGGATTTCAATTTCGAGGCTGAGCGCGACACCAGCGTTGAGGAAATCAACGATGCCATCCGCTCGGCAGCCGGCGGCGCGCTCTCGGGCATTTTGGGTGTGACGGACGACAAGCTCGTCTCGATGGACTTCAACCACGACGCGCATTCGTCGGTGTTTGCCACCGATCAGACCAAGGTGATGGACGGCAACTTCTGCCGCGTTCTGTCTTGGTATGACAACGAATGGGGCTTTTCGAACCGCATGGCCGACACGGCGGTCGCGATGGCCAAACACCTCTAACTCCCTCAAGCAGAACGAGTTTTCCTGATGACGATGCTGGAGAGCCCGCTACGCTTCGCCGATGAGAGCGATGCATTCGTCCTGGCAGAGTTGGTCAACTATGCCGGCGACGGACTACCGCTCGAACTGTGGCGCACGCTGGCCGGTCCCCAGGGTGATCCCTGGGCGCTGGGGCGTACCCGCCATGGCGAGCGCGCTGCACGCGGCCAGTGGGTGGTGGTCGATGAAGGCACCGTCGTTGCCGCGCTTGAGGGTTATCCGACGCCGGTGTCTGACGATTTTGATGGTCATGACGTCCCATCGATCCTGGAGCCGATGATCGCGTTGCGGGCCAAGGTCCCCAACCACTTCTTCATCGATAATCTGGCGGCCTACCCGCGGGCGCGCGGGCGTGGGCTCGGTGCGCGCCTGGTGCGCTACGCGGAGAGCGTGGCGGCAGAACAAGGCCTTGATGGCGTCGCGATCGCGCTGGCGGACCAGAACCACGGCGCGCTTCGTCTCTACGACCGCCTGGGCTACCGGGAAGAGGCGCGGGTTGAGATGGAAAAAGGCGGGTGGGAGAGCCCCTCCACGCACTGGGTGCTGCTGGTCAAGAAAGCGAAGAAATGACCAAAACGCTGGACGACCTGCTGCCGAGCGCCGCTGGACAAAGGGTGCTGGTGCGGGTCGATCTCAACGTTCCGATGGCGGACGGCAAAGTCACCGACGATGCCCGTCTGAGGGCGGTCGCCCCAACCGTCACCCAGCTGTCGGACGCGGGCGCAAAAGTCATCCTGCTCGCCCACTTCGGCCGGCCCAAGGGTAAGCGCAATGCCGACATGTCGCTTGCACCAGTCGCAGATCCGCTGGCTGCCGTGATCGGCCGGCCGGTGACGTTCGCCGACGACTGCGTGGGCGATCCCGCGGCGCAGGCGGTCGATGCGCTCACCAACGGCGGCGTGCTGCTCCTGGAAAACACGCGCTTCCACGCCGGCGAGGAGGCCAACGATCCCGCATTTGCGGCCGCGCTCGCCGAAAACGGCGATGCTTATGTCAACGACGCCTTTTCCGCTGCCCACCGCGCGCACGCGTCCACCGAAGCGCTCGCCCATCTCCTCCCCGCCTATGCGGGACGGGCGATGCAGGCCGAGCTGGAAGCGCTCGAACAGGCGTTGGGCTCGCCCAAACGGCCCGTCATGGCGATTGTCGGCGGCGCCAAAGTCTCCACCAAGATCGCGCTCCTGGAAAACATGGTCGGCCAGGTGGACATGCTCGTCGTGGGTGGCGGCATGGCCAACACCTTCCTGCACGCCAAGGGCGTTCCCATCGGCAAATCGCTGCACGAGGCCGATTTCGCCGATACCGCAAACGCGATCATGGCAGCGGCCGACAAGTCCGGCTGCGAGGTGATCTTGCCCACCGACGCGTTGGCCGCCAGCGAGTTTGCCGCCCATGCACCCCATGAGACCGTGCCGACGGACCAAGCGGTCGCCGGCGACAAAATGATCCTCGATGTGGGGCCCGACAGCATCGCCCGGGTTAAAGCCGGCATGGACCGCGCGGCGACGCTCGTGTGGAACGGCCCGCTGGGTGCGTTTGAAATCCCACCGTTCGACACCGCGACAGTGGCGGCAGCCCAATACGCCGCAGAGCTGACCGCCGCAGGCAAGCTCCTCACTGTGGCTGGCGGCGGCGACACGGCCGCTGCGCTCGCCCATGCCGGGGTCGCCGACAAGGTGAGTTATCTCTCCACCGCCGGGGGCGCATTCTTGGAATGGCTGGAAGGCAAGCCACTCCCTGGCGTTGAGGCTTTGAAGCGCGGCGGCTGAGCCTTAGATAGCTCCCAAGGAAAGCGCGCCACGGGAGCAAATGATGAGCGACGAGCTGAACGATATCGCCCTTGCCATGGTCAAGCCGGGCCAGGGGATACTGGCAGCTGACGAGTCCACGGGGACCATCAAGAAGCGGTTCGACCAAATCGGCCTCGCCAACGAGGAAGAAAACCGCCGCGCCTACCGCGAGCTTTTGTTCACCGCCGACGACGCGATGAACAACTACATTTCCGGCGTCATCCTGTTTGACGAGACGCTGCGCCAGTCCACCAAGGACGGCCGCCGCTTTGCCGACGTCATCAGCGCAGCCGGCGCTGTTCCGGGCATCAAAGTCGACAAAGGCGCAAAGGCGCACGCTGCCTTCCCGGGCGAGAAGGTCACCGAAGGCCTCGACGGTCTGCGCGAGCGGCTGCAGGAGTATCACAGCCTGGGCGCACGCTTTGCCAAGTGGCGCGCGGTGATCGACATCGCGGATGGGCTGCCCACCACCGGCTCCATCGCGGCTGATGCGCACGCCCTCGCCCGCTACGCAGCGCTGTGCCAAGAAAACGGGATCGTTCCCATCGTCGAGCCTGAAGTGATCATGGATGGCCCCAACTCCGGCCACGACATTCAGCGCTGCTACGATGTGACCGAGCTCACGCTGAATATGGTGTTTGACGAGTTGTTCGCGCAGCGCGTTTCGCTGCCTGGCATGATCCTCAAGCCGAACATGATTGTTCCGGGCCTGAACGGTCCGCAGGTTCCGGCAGCTGAGATCGCCGAGATGACGGTGGCGTGCCTGAAGGCGACTGTCCCGCCCGCAGTCCCGGGAATTGCGTTCCTGTCTGGCGGGCAGACGGAAGAGCAGGCGACCGAGAACCTGTCGCTCATGAACGCCATGGGCGGCCTGCCTTGGGCGCTGACATTCTCCTACGGCCGGGCGCTGCAGCAAGCGGCCCTGAAGGCGTGGGGCGGCAAGCCCGAGAACGTCGCCGCGGGACAAGCGGCCTTCACCCACCGGGCGAAGATGAATGGCATGGCTGCCTCCGGCACCTGGTCGGCTGCGAACGAGAAGATGGCCGCCTGACACAGCAACGTCTCATCGTGGTGATCGAGCCCCATCACACGCTCGATCACCTCGCTCCTCTGACCGCAATAGCCGCCGCAGCGGTTGTCTCTGTGGCCCATCCTGGCCTCCGCGATCTCGTTGCCGCGCTGCAATCGGCAGGCGCGGCCGTGCTTCTTAACGCTCAAACCACTAATGCCGGCTACACTGGTGAGGTCGCCGACGGGGTTCACGTGGGCGGATCGCTGGAAGATCGGCATGAGGCGCTACGCTCGCGCGGTGGTGATGGCAGCGTTGGCGTGACGGCGCGAAATCGCCATGAGGCGATGTTGCTTGGAGAGGCTGGGGCGGACTACATCTGGTTTGAAGCTGATCCGGCGCTGAGCTCCGCCGAGGCGACTGAGCTTTGTGCTTGGTGGAGTGCGCTGTTTGAAGTACCGGCGGTGATGGCCGGGCCGCTTAGCGAAGTTGAGGACTTGTGCGCGACGGGGGCGGATTTCATCGCAGTCACCGATTTGCTCGACCAGCGCGATGGCGCGGCGGCGCTCGAACGCGTCTCGGCGGGATTGGGCGAGGCTGCGGGCTGACGGCGCTCGCCGTTGTGACGGCGAGCCTTGTCTGGCCGGTGGCGGCGCACGCACAAACTGACGAACCGCCGATCCCGCCCGCCGTGATCGATACCGTTGACGCGGTCGAAACCGACTCCGCACCATCGGAGGCGCAAAGGCGCGCCACACGGCGATGGCTGCCTGTTCCTGCTGGTCTGCCGTCGGTCGTCCCCCAACAGCCGGGGCCAGGCGTTGTGGTGTTGCCCGGTCCAACGGACGAAATCCCCCTCTCCCACTTCGCATTCGGCGCCTATCAGCGGGGGCTTTACCGAACCGCCTTTCAGGTGGCGCTGCGTGCTGCGGATGACGGCGATTCGGCGGCGGCCGCGCTGATCGGGCGGCTATACGAAGAGGCCCGCGGCGTTGAATCGGACCCAGAACGAGCGGCGGGCTGGTACGCCCTCGCGGCCGATCAGGGCAATGCGGGTGCGCAAAGCCGCCTTGGCGTGATGCTTCTCACCGGCCGCGGCGTGCCGCAGAACACGGAGCTTGCGGCGGATGCGTTTGAACGCGCGGCGGCGATGGGCAGTGCCGATGGGGCGCACAGCTTGGCGCTGATGGTGCTCAAAGGGGAAGGCCGGGAGAGCGAGCCCGAAACAGCCTTTCGCTTCATGGAACAGGCTGCCAAAGGGGGCGACACAAAAGCTCAATTCGCGCTCGCCACGTTCTACGAAGAGGGGTATGGCACCCCTCCCGACGATGTCGCGGCAACGCTTTGGTACGGTCGCGCGGCTGATGGCGGCGAGCCGGTCGCCGCCTTTCGCTACGGCGTGCGCCTGTTTAACGGCATCGGCACAGACGTTGATGAGTTCGCTGCGGCGCCGCAAATCGCCCGCGGCGCACGGGCCGGCATTCCTGAAGCCATGCAGCAGTACGCGCGGATCTTGGCCGCGGGGCGGGGTGCGGCGCCGGACCCAGTGAACGCGATCAAGTGGCACATCCTGGCTCGCCGCGCTGGCCTATCCGACCTTTACATGGACGGCTTCATGGGGACCCGCCCCGAAGCGATCGTGCAAGAGGCGCAGGCGAAGGCGCAGGCCTTCGTCGGCGGCTAAGGATCCAAAGCGCAACCGAGCCGCCCGGCCGAGCGCTTGCTCCAGGCCGGCGGCTGTGTTTCCACCTTTGCCACACGCAGTTTGTACCGCTTAGGGACCCATGAAAATCAACGGTAACGAAATTCGCCCTGGCAACGTGCTGGAGCACCAAGATTCGCTGTGGGCCGCGGTGAAGGTGCAGCATGTGAAGCCCGGCAAGGGCGGCGCCTTTGCGCAGGTGGAGCTAAAGAACCTCCTTGATGGCCGCAAGCTTAACGAGCGCTTCCGCTCCGCCGATACCGTGGAGCGCGTGCGGCTGGAGCAAAAAGACTTTCAGTACCTTTATTCTGAAGGCGACATGCTCGTCTTTATGGACAACGACACCTACGAACAGCTCGAGCTGCAGAGCGAGTTTGTCGGCGAGCGTGCCGCCTTCTTGCAGGACGGCATGACTGTGACGGTGGAGCTTTATGAAGAAAAGCCCATCGGGATCTCCCTGCCCCAACAGGTGACGCTGGAGATCACCGAGGCGGACGCCGTGGTGAAGGGCCAGACCGCGTCGTCGAGCTACAAGCCGGCGATCCTCGAAAACGGCGTCAAAGTCATGGTGCCGCCGTTCATCGCGGCGGGTGAGAAGATCGTCGTCGATACCGAAAGCATTGAATACATTCGTAGGGGTGAATGATGGCGCGTAAGCTGATTACGACCGGTTCGCCGTTTGAGGCGAAGGCGGGCTATTCTCGCGCGGTACTCGACGGGGACACCTGTTTTGTGTCCGGCACGACGGGCTATGACTACGAGGCGATGGAGCTGCCGGAGGACATCACCGCGCAGACCCGAAACATCCTGAAAACCATCGAGTGGGCGCTTGGCGAAGCCGGGATGGAGCTCGCCGACGTGGTGAAGGTCCAGGTCGTGGTGACGGATCGGCAGTACGTGCCGGCGGTGATGGAGATCCTCGGCGAGGTTTTCGCCGACATTCGACCGGCCAACTATCTGTTCATCGCTGACCTGGTGCAGCCCGCCATGAAAGTAGAGATCGACGCCACCGCAAAGAAGCGGAGCTGACGCTTGTCCCGATCGGCACTTTTGAACGTGATGGTGAACGCCGCGGACAAGGCCGGCCGCGGCCTGGCGCGCGATTTTGGCGAGGTCGAGAACCTTCAGGTGTCGCGGAAGGGACCTGCCGACTTCGTCTCCCGCGCCGACAAACGCGCCGAAGAAGTCATCCACGCAGAACTCTTGCGCGCGCGGCCTTCCTTCGGCTTTCTGGGTGAAGAAGGCACGGTTGAAGAGGGCGATGGTCAGCATCGCTGGATCGTCGATCCCTTGGATGGGACCACCAACTTCCTGCACGGCGTGCCGATCTTCGGCGTGTCGATCGCGCTGGAGCGCCAGGGCGAGTTGGTGGCGGGCGTCGTCTACAATCCTGTGCTCGACGAGCTTTATGTCGCCGAGCGCGGCCAGGGCGCATTTTTGAACAATCGCCGGCTTCGCGTCGCGGCGCGGGACGATCTTGCCGCCTGCCTCATCGGCACGGGCCTTCCCTTCATGGGTCACGGCAATCACGTGCGCGCGCTGTCGGAGGTGCAGCCGCTGATGTCGCGTGTGGCGGGGATACGGCGCGCCGGGGCGGCCGCAATCGATCTCGCCTGGACCGCCGCTGGCCGGCTCGACGGGTTCTGGGAGCACGACCTCAAGCCCTGGGACATGGCCGCTGGGATCGTTCTTGTCCGCGAGGCTGGCGGTTTCGTGACCGATGCGGACAATCGCGGTGAGATGCTGAAAACCGGCTCAGTGGTTGCCGGCAATGACTTTGTGCACCGCGCACTGCTGGGCAACGTGAAGGACGTCAGAGAGGCGCGGCCACGGCCGGTGGCCACACAATAGCCGTGGTGGTTGAGTGAGGTCTGGCGAAGCATTCAGCTTGGCTTCACCGCCGCCTCTATATCTGCACCGCTGAATACCATAGAACCACGTTATGGCCCGACGCGACCCACACAAGCTGTCCACGCCGAGCGTTTATCTCGCGCGGATGATCTTGTTCACCATCCTGATTTCGTTCCTGATTTTCATTCAGATCGGAACGATCCGGGAGGCGTTTATGGCCAATCCCATTCTGAACGGCTTGATCGTCGGCGTGGGGTTGGTGGGCATTTTGTTGGCCATCACGCAAGTCACGCGGTTGTTTCGCGAAGTGCGGTGGGTGAACCGCTTTCGCACCGGCGCGTCGACAGAGCGGAGACAGCCAAAGTTGCTGGCACCGATGGCGACCTTGCTGCGCGACGGTGTGGACGACACGGTGATGAGCGCAGTCACGATGCGCTCAATCCTCGACACCATCGGCACGCGGCTTGATGAACAGCGCGAGATTCTGCGCTATCTCGTTGGGCTTCTTGTGTTTTTGGGCCTCCTCGGCACCTTTTATGGGTTGTTGCAAACCGTGAGTTCGGTGGGCAACACCATCCAGTCGCTCGATGTGGGCTCGGGCGACAGCGCGGTGATTTTCCAGGACTTGAAGTCCGGTCTGGAAGCCCCGCTCGTGGGGATGGGGACCGCGTTTTCATCCTCGCTGTTCGGGCTGACCGGCTCGCTGATCGTGGGCTTCTTGGATCTTCAGGCCGGCCAGGCGCAGAACCGCTTCTACACCGAGCTGGAAGACTGGCTCTCCACGCTGACCGACATCTTTGACGATGCCGAAGTCGCCTCGGCCGCGCAGGCGACCGCAAACCTTCAGCGTTCCGTGGATCGCCTCGCCGCGCTGATGGCCAAGGGCGGACCGGCCGCCGCTGGCCCCGATAGTGCGGTGCTGGCCAGCTACGCTGAAACGCTGCAGCAGGTGGTGCGCAACATGCGCCGCGAGCAAAAGGTTCTGATCGACTGGGCCGAGGCGCAGGGTGCGCAAAATGAGCGGATTGAGGAGCTTCTGGTGCGCCTCAACAGCGCGCTAGAAGCGGACGAACGGGCCTGACGGGCCGGCTCTGAGGGAGGACGAGGATGCCTCGCGCCGCACGCCGGAGAGAGCAACGGGCCGACTACTGGCCAGGCTTCGTGGATGCCATGGCCACGCTGTTGCTGGTCATCATTTTCCTGCTTTCCCTCTTCATGCTGGCGCAGTTTTTCCTCAGCCAAGAATTGTCCGGCCGCGAAAACGCCCTGACGCGGCTCAACGACCAGATTGCCGAGCTCACGCAGCTTCTCGCCTTAGAACGCGCCGGCGCCAGTCAAACCGAAGACGAGGCGCTTGCCATGTCCGCCTCGCTGGATGCGCTCAAGACGCAACGCGACGAGCTTGCCGGCCTTCTGGCGCGCGAGCAGGAAGGCGATGAGGCGGTGAGCGCTGAGGTTCTCGCGCTGCGCACACAGCTTGAGGCGGAAGAAACGCTGTCGGCCGACTCGCTTGCCAGAATTTCGCTTCTCAATCAGCAACTCCTCGCGCTGCGCCAGCAAATCGCATCGCTTGAAGATGCGCTCGACGCGTCGGAAGCGCGGGACAGGGAAAGTCAAACACAGCTGGCTGACCTTGGGCGCCGACTCAACGTCGCGCTCGCGCAGCGTGTCCAAATCCTGAGCCGCTTCCGGTCCGACTTCTTCGGCCGATTGCGGGACATCTTGGCGGACCGGGCCAACATCGAGGTGGTTGGGGACCGCTTCGTGTTTCAGTCCGAGGTGCTGTTTCCGTCCGGCTCTGATCAACTGAACCCCGCTGGCCAGGCGCAGCTGAGGACGCTGGCGCGCGAACTCGCAACGCTTGAGGCCGAGGTGCCGGACGACATCGATTGGGTTCTGCGGGTGGATGGCCACACCGATGCGCAGCCGCTGTCGGGTACGGGCCGTTTTCGCACCAACTGGGACCTCTCCGCCGCCCGTGCCATTTCGGTCGTGCAGTTCTTGATTGACCAGGGCGTCTCGCCGTCCCGGCTGGTGGCCGCGGGATTCGGCGAATTTCAGCCGCTGGTGGATGAAGACACCCAGGCCGCCTTCGACCGCAACCGCCGCATTGAGCTGAAGGTCACGCAGCGCTGAACCTTAAGGCACGTCCACCTGTGGCTGGGAAGCTGACAGTCGTCTGATGATTCGCGCGACCTCGATGCCTTTGCGCGATACCGGGCGGGTCCGCTCACCTGCGGTGTTCACGCACCCGTGTCGGCAGTGTGCGGCTCAGCAAGCCAGTGTCTGCCTCGCCTGAAATATTCATCCTGCACAAGTATCGACCGCCCGCGATGGTGGTCAGAAACCATCGATGTTCATACCTAACCGTCTGATTGTCCACAAAATCGGGATGCCGGGTAGAACCGTACGCACCAGTCATTGCCGGCTCGGCGGCGGCTGTTTCTGTGCGAGAAGACTGATGAATATTGCGGCAAACCTGGTGGGCGCTTTGAGCTTGCAACGATATCCGGATTGACTAAGGTTGCGCCGACTAGCGTCGGGCGGTGCAGTGGCATCGACCTGCGGACGAACTCAAGTCGGCCTGACTAGAAGAGCCGGCGAAAAATGTAATTGGAGGAAGTTGAATGCTTCGCAAGGCATGTCTTTTTGCGTCTTCGGCGCTCGCAGCCGTTGTTCTATCCAGTGCCGCGTCCGCGGCGCCGGACAAGGTGTCGGGACCGGGCTTCGATCCGGGTTGCTTCGCGCCATGGACCGATGACATCGGCTATTTCCAGTGGGATAAGCGCGACGGCCCGCACAAGATCGCCATCGTCAACGGCTTCGTGGGCAATACTTGGCGCATTCAGATGATCCAGACTGCGAAAGCTTATGCCGCGCAGCCTGACATTGCTGCGCAGATCGAAGACTTTAAGGTCGTCTCCACCGGCACCGACGTTGCCGCGCAGCTGGGCGCCATTGAAGACTTCATCAACCAAGGTTACGACGCCATCGTCACCATCGCAGTGTCGCCGGAAGGATTTGACCGGGTGATCCGGCTTGCCGACCGGAACGACGTGGTACTCGTCCCGTTCGATAACGTGCTCGACACCGACAAAGTCATGCAGGTCAACAAAGACCAGCTTGAAATGGGTCGGATGTACGGCCGTTGGCTCATCGACCAATTCGGCGACAAGAGCTCAGGCAAAATCCTCGAAGTGCGTGGCCTTCCCGGTAACTCCG
>CAKZYH010000404.1 GCA_937884725.1 uncultured Paracoccaceae bacterium | reverse complement strand
TGGAGGCGTCCGCACCACCGAAGCCCATGTTGAGGCGCACGGCCCACCTCAGCCGTTGATGACCTCGTAAGGAACCATGTGCCCGGCGAAACGCCATTGCTTAACGGAACCGCTTGAAGGCTAAGGGCTGCCGCCCTCGCGCGGGCAAGGCATCCAACCGTCTCCCCACAGCGTGGGGCCCCTCGGTCGGAGCCTCCTGGCCCTTGCTACCCCGCCGCTCGCCACGTGGCAGGGGTGCACAGACGTGCAGCCCGACGTGTCTGCTTGGAGCCCACTTTGACCGATGCTGCGGTTTGCTCGAATGTCTGTATCTATCAATTCTTAGCGCGCGGCCATAACACTGTTCTAAGTATAAGTACGACGGCGTTGTGTAGCGTCAGAAACCATCGGTCAGGTTTGAGAATTAAAAATGATCACAAATGAATACATTCGCGAGATGGCGACTTACGCTCGCTGGCAGAACAATAATGTCTATCAGTGTTGCACCGATATTGGGCCAGAAGAAAGATTGCGTGATCGCGGGATGTTCTTCAGTTCGATCCACAATACGCTGGACCACATATGTGTGGTCAATCGCTCTATTCTGACGTTTCTCAGCGGCACACTGCCAGACCGAAATCCACCTGGTCATGCGGTATGGCCTGATTGGGAAGAGCTAAAATCCGTTCGTGTTGAGCAAGACGATCTTCTGTTGAGAGGCGCGCACGAATGGACTGAGGACTGGCTGGCTGGGAAAACCACTAAGAGCGACCCAGAGGGCGATGACTTACCCGCTATCCCACGCTGGGTGATGGTTTTGCAGCTCTTTAACCACCAAACGCATCATCGTAGTCAAGTCACCAGCGCGTTGCACACAATGGGGATTGACTATGGAGCGACGGATATTCCGTGGCGACCCGGAGCAGGTTTTTTTGCTGGTTAGGCGATTAAGATACTCGGCGAGTATCCCAGCGCCACCGAACATCCAGGTTCTGTTTCCCGAAAGCGGTCACCGGCGCAAGTGCAGCGAAAGCTCACTCCGTCCGCATCTCGGGCCTTGACGTGAAGGCCCGCTGTCAAGGAGCGATCCCTCTCGTCAACTTCTCCGCAGCCGGTTCCGCTCGCGACCGCTCTCCACT
>CAKZYH010000403.1 GCA_937884725.1 uncultured Paracoccaceae bacterium | reverse complement strand
CGAATCTCGGGTTTCTTCTGTACGGCTGAGCACTGCGGCGAATTATGTTATTCACCGGTTCGTGTGATCTGCCCCAAAGTAATGGCCCGGTTTCAGACTTAGCAGGCTGCTGAAGTGAAATTTGCTCCCTACGCTGGACCGCCGACCTGAGCGCCTTCTCGTCTCTCAAGCCATGGGGTAGCAGGACGCCCCGCTTCTGGTCTGCCCCCTGAAAAGTGGTCCTCCCTGAAGTAGGCTTTCGAGCCAGATGGAGGATCAAGGAATGCCCCAGAAGAAGCACAAGCCAGAAGAGATCGTCGCGAAGCTGCGGCAGGTCGATGTGCTGGTATCGCAAGGCCAGCCGGTAGCCGAGGCGGCGCGCACGATCGGCGTGACGCAGTTCACCTATTATCGTTGGCGGAAGGAATGAGCCGTTGGAGCGCCATTGGTCCGAGTGACAATGGCGAATGCGGCTTGAAGACGAATCAGGTGAAGCGTCTCAAGGAGCTGGAGAAGGAGAACGAGCGGCTTCGAAAAGCCGTATCGGATCTCACACTCGAGAAGTTGATCCTGAAGGAAGCCGCGTCGGGAGACTTTTGAGCCCCGCCCGTCGCCGCCGTTGTGTCGATCACGTCATGCAGAAGTTCCGCGTGTCGGAGCGCCTCGCCTGTCGTGTGCTCGGTCAGCACCGATCGACCCAGCGGAAGGTCCCGCGCGGGCGTCCCGACGAGGACGCGCTCACCGCGGACATCATCGCGCTCGCATCCCAATATGGCCGCTACGGCTATCGGCGGAGTTGCCAATGGTTGCGCCACCGGTCCGAGCGACCATTGGCGACGCTCTGCTGCGTGACGCAGGTTGGGTCGTGAACGTGAAGCGCGTGGAACGGATCTGGCGGCAGGAGGGGCTGAAGCTTCCCCAGAAGCAACCGAAGAAGTCGAGGCTCTGGTTCAACGACGGGTCATGTATCCGCCTGAGGCCGGAGCGACCCAACCACGTCTGGTCCTACGACTTTGTCGAGGGCCGGACCCATGATGGAAGGAGGTTCCGGATGCTCAACCTGATCGATGAGTTCACGCGGGAGTGCCTGGCGATCAGGATCGACCGGCGCTTGAGATCAACCGACGTGATCGACGTTCTGTCGGACCAGTTCATACTGAGGGGTGTCCCAGACCACATCAGGTCTGACAACGGCCCGGAGTTCGTGGCCACGGCGGTTCGGGAATGGATCGCCGCGGTCGGCGTCAAGACGGCCTACATCGAACCCGGCAGCCCATGGGAGAACGGCTATTGCGAGAGCTTCAATGCGAAGCTCAGGGATGAACTGCTCAACGGCGAGATCTTCTACAGCCTGGCAGAGGCGCGGATCGTGATCGAGGAATGGCGCCAGCACTACAACACCAAGCGCCCGCACTCATCCCTCGGATATCGGCCGCCAGCGCCGGAGGTCGTGCAGTGGCCGGCTCCGCCATCCGGAGCCGCTTCGCCGGCCACCCCGGCCGTAGCTCCAACACCCATCATGCACTAACACTGAAACCGGACCACTTCATTGGCGCAGGTCACCTAGCTTTGCGGCGAGCTGGTTCAAACACCTCACGCCGCGACACATCTTGGGCATCAGTTATCATGGGCGCGACCGATAAGCGTGACGCATTGAGAACGTAATATTTTTCATCTTTATCAGCCATTTACCGCCCATCGAACGATCTTGTTCTAGTCTCGTTTGTTATAATTTCCGCCCATTTCAGTCATGGTTTACAACAAATGTTGTAGCGCCATGTGTAGCATCATCAAACGCTAGCGGAAAGATGGCTACGTGGCCTGGCTTGCCCATATCGCCATTCGGCGGCGCGGAAAGACCGTGTTACGCGAAAATCGCACCTTTGAGTTACGCTCTACTGCGGCAGCGTGGATAGAAAAACTTGAAAAAGACCTCGCGAAGCCAGGAGCCCTCGAAAACCTGCCAGTCGCAGACACGCGTCGCCGTGATGTGACTCTGGGTGACGCGATCGATAAGTACGTGGAAGACAGCGCCAAGGAAATTGGGCGAACGAAGGCGCAGGTGTGATCCTCCCCCACTGACGTGGTCCGCCGTTATGTTTAGGGAAACGGAGGATCAGAAGTAAGCGCTACATCTAAAGCCCGAAACAGCTGTATCTGTAAAGTAGGAACAGCGGTGTATTGGCGGTAGCCAATACGACGAAGCAAAAACTGCGTTTCCGCGCAAAGCGGCTGTTCTTCAACATGACTTCAACGGCAGCAAAGTCTAAGGTTTGTGGCTGCTGTCAGCGTGAGCTGCAGCGGCGATAAATCTGACAAGGAGGAAAGCGCGGACGGATATCGGTGCTATGGGGATTTTGGCTCAGGGCCTCGGCAATCATAGGACTGGGCTGCGGGGCCAGAGGGGCAGATGAGTGACATCTCATCGCGTTGTCTTCTACGTCTTCGCGTATCGACCGCTCCTTCCAATGTCGCGAGCCCCGTATTGCGCAAATTCACAGAGACCGTCCGTAGAGATTGGTCCGGGGCTCCAGATGGCAGGGCCGGGTGGGATCGGTGGGTCATGCGGCCTTTCTCGATGGTGGGGCGCGGGATTTCGGGGTTTGGCCGCGCAAGAAGGTTTCGATGACGCGCATCGCGCCACCGCATTTGGGGCATGTCTGGTAGAGATATTGTTCCTGCTCATCTTCACCGGTCATCTGCTCGGGCTCAGGTGCCCGATTGATCAGGAGCCTGATCTTCGCGATCCTGTCGCGCCGGATCCCGTTGGCGAGGAAGCCTGCGTGGCGGATGCGGTGGAAGCCGGAGGGCAAGACATGGATCAGGAAGCGGCGGATGAACTCATGCGTGGGCAGGCGCATGATCTTCATCCGGTCACCACGCTTGACGCGGTAGTCCTTCCACTGGAACGCCACGTTGTCCGCGTCTGCGCTGATCAGGCGGTGGTTCGAGATCGCGACGCGGTGCGTGTAGCGGCTCAAATAGGCCAGTACGGCTTCGGGGCCGCCGAAGGGTGGCTTGGCATAGACCACCCAGTCGGATTTGCGCAGCGGCGCGAGATAGGCTTGGAAGGTATCCGGGTCGGCCAACTCTGATAGATCGCCGAAGAAGCGCAGCTTCCCCGCTTGGTGCAACCTGGCCAACCCTTCGAGGAACAGACGCCGGAACAGCCGTGACAGTACCTTTACTGGCAGGAAGAACCCCGGGCGGCAGGCGACCCATCGAGCGCCATCCGGTGACAGTCCGCCACCAGGTACGATGACATGCACATGCGGATGGTGCGCCATCGCCGAACCCCATGTGTGCAGCGCGCTCGTCATGCCGATCCGGGCGCCGAGGTGTTTCGGATCGGCTGCGATGGTCAGGAGCGTCTGCGCAGAGGCCTTGAACAGCAGACCATAGACCGCCGCATTCGCCATTGTCTCTCGGACCAATGGCGTTCCAATGGCTCATTCTGGTACGCAATGACCGCGATTGGCGCAGGCAGCGTGAACACCACATGGAAGTACTCGACCGGCAGCAGGTCCTCCATGCGCGCCTGCATCCAGTCCTGTGCCGCGCTGCCTTGGCACTTCGGGCAATGCCGGTTGCGACAGGAGTTGTAGGCGATGTGCTGATGATCGCACTTGGTGCAGGCGGCGACATGGCCACCGAGCGCCGCGGTTCGGCAGGTCTCGATCGCGGACATCACCTTCAACTGCGGCAGGTTCAGGTGGCCCACATGCGCTTTGCGATAGGCAGGGCCATGGGCGCGGAAGATATCCGCAACCTCCAGTTTGGGGCGGGACATTGGAGCCGGGGATTATCCGGCGCCAGCCTTCTGTCGCACCAGCAGATCGAGCGGGCTGGTCACATCCCGGATCGTCTTGGTCGCCACCTTGGTGTAGACCGTCGTGGTCTCCAGCTTGGCATGCCCGAGCAGCACCTGGATCACCCGGATATCCGTCCCGCCCTCCAGCAGATGGGTGGCAAAGCTATGCCGCAACGTGTGGGGGGAGACCTTTTTCTTGATCTCAGCGAAGTCACAGGCCACCCCGAAGGCGCGGTTGAACTGCCGCGTCGAGATCGGATCAACCCGGTTGCGCCCGGGAAAGAGCCAACCTGCGGGCCGCGCCTCGCGATAATAATCGCGCAAGAGCTCCAGCAGGCTCGGCGATAGCATCACATGGCGATCCTTGCGCCCCTTTCCCTGATCAACGCGGATGAGCATCCGGTCGCTGTCGATGTCGCCCACCTTGAGATGCGTGACCTCGCTGGCCCTGAGCCCGCCGCCATAGGCGACACTGAAGGCGGCCCGGTATCGCAGCCCGGGCCCAGGTGCGGCCTCCAGAATGCGCGTCACTTCCTTGGCGCGGAGCACAATGGGGATCTTCTTCGCCGCCCGCTGATACCGCATGTGCCGCTTCATCTCAGGCCGCGAGCATGTGGTCGCGTAAAAGAAGCTCAGTACGGTCAGCCGATTATTGAAGGTCGGCGCGCCCACGCCGCTCTCCTTCATGTCGAGTTGAAACGCCCGCAACTCCTCCGGTGTCGCGCTGTCGGGCGAATGGCCGAGATACCGCGTGAAGTCCCGCATCGCCCGCAGGTACATCGTTTGCGTCTTCGGCTGCAGCCCCTTGATCCGCATGTCTTCGAGAAAACGCTGGCGCAGCGCCGGTACATATTGGTCCGCCATCGGAACCTCCTGTCATCAGATTGAGAAGGTCCCAATCGTCAGACAGGCTCGTCAGTTCGCAAAATCCACGGCGCTCACATCAGCATGCACCACCCGCCACAAACGCCAATACCGCGAGAGCGGGTTCGTCCTTGTCCCGCGGACCTGACGTCCACCAAAGCTTCAGTCGCGCAGTTGCAGCGAACGTCGGCAATGCGGGCTGCGAATGCAGCATGCAAACCAGATGGCTAAGGTCGGCTATGGGCCGTAAGTTACGGGTCCTAAGCAGCCCGGGAATGTACCCTTGCTGCGTCCGCATCGGACTGCTCTGAGCCCAATCTGTACCTAGAGATTTCGCGCGGCTTGCGCGCGCAGCGCGATAGTTGCCGCACCAGCGTAGTGACGTTCGCTGCTAGGCAGCGGAGTTAGCTGCCACGCGTAGACGGCGCAGCAAAGCTTAAAGTGGCAAGGATCAGGTCGCGGGACTTTCGCTTTGCCTGTTCGACGAGAAGCACGCCCGACGTAGTGCACTCTCCGGCGACCGACATACCCTGAAAGATCCGGATGAGGACGAGGAGGATCGAGGCCGTGATGCCGATCTGGGCGGGGGTCGGCAGCACCGCGATCAGGAAGGAGCCGAGACCCATCAAGATCACAGAGATCAGCAGCGCGGGCTTTCGCCCAATCTTGTCGCCGATATGGCCGAAGATCAGGCTGCCGAAGGGCCCCGCGAGATATCCCACCGCAAGGACAGCGAAAGCCGACAAT
>CAKZYH010000402.1 GCA_937884725.1 uncultured Paracoccaceae bacterium | reverse complement strand
TTTGGAAAAACAACAAGACTGTCGATCCGATGTATTTGAATATTTGATATCGCTTCTTCCGCCCGACACAGTGCCGCCTGGTCGCGGGCCATCCCCTGTCACGGAGACAGATAAAGTCATTTCAGACCAGTTTTTGGCTTTCGGTGAGGCTGATTTTGGTGACTCCGGAACACTTGAGGGAAGAACCTGGTTCGAGTTTTACGTGCCGATCCAAAAAGAGGTTGAGATGCCTTTGCTAAACTGTCTGGAAGAATGGAGATTTACCGCGCCGGCAACCCTCGAACGCGAAGCCAATGAACTAAAGCGTGAGCTTTGATGTGAAGACCCACTTCGACAATTACACAAGCCGGTGGTTTCCCATTATGCTAAAGCTGCCCTAATGGCGCGACCTGGCAATCCCCTAGAAAATGGGGACAATGCGGTTGAATAATGCAGTGCCTTAGCTTCCTGCGCTAACGTCGCTGCCAACGTTTTCAGAGGCGTCCATTTGTATACCGCCGGGCTCGGTTGAACCGTATTCTGCGAAGCTGTTCAGCGCGTGGGTAAATGTTATGCCGTTCGCACAACCTCGGGATGATTTTGGACACCAAAGCAGACAAAGCCTGAAGGTCTGCTTCGTCCGCCAAACCAACCTTCGTGCTCATTCAAAAGCGAACGTCAAACGATCAGGTGCCCTTCTAAGGACAAGTCGCCAATCGCTGACGATCCAGTCACGCCCCCGGCCCTAGAACAAAACGCGGGCAACCAAAACGGTGCAACCGGCAAACTGCCCATCGCTGCAAACTGCAGTCACCAGACCTGACCAAAACAGTCCGGCCGGGAACGATACGATCTTCCCACCGCGGGTCGCGAACATGGCGAACCTTGTCATGCTTCCTTTCAGAAAGTTACTGCTAAGCGCTGTGTAGGCGATGGAGAGTGCATGTCCGACACTGATGCCAACGCGTCCCGCAAGTGGCTTCTCCTCACGGCGATGAGCTTCGTACTTGGTGTCGTCGTGCTGGACGAGACCATTGTTGGGGTGGCGATCCCCACCATCAGCAAAGATCTCGGCCTGTCCCAGTACACAGCGCACTGGGTCATCAACATTTATCTGCTTGTGTTTGCCGTCCTGGCCGCCGCTGCCGGGCGGCTCGGCGACATGGTGAACCCACTTGCCCTGTTCACTTTTGGCGTTTGCCTGTTCGGTCTCGCCTCACTCGGCGCTGGGTTTGCTGCAAGCGGCGAGTGGCTCATTCTCGCCCGGGCCGTGCAGGGCGTTGGTGCCGCCATTATCTTCCCCGCCTCACTCGCTATGATCACCCACACCTTTCCCCCGCAAGAGCGCGGGATGGCCCTTGGGATCTACGGTGGCGTCGGTACACTGTTCCTGTCGCTCGGCCCATTCGCTGGCGGCCTGTTTACTGAATATCTCTCCTGGCGATGGATCTTTTGGATCAACCCATTCGTCACGGTGATCATCGCTATACTCACCATCGCCTCCTGGCGCCCCCCGAGCGAGACGCGCGAGCCCACTTCGCTGGACTTTCCGGGCTTATTCACGCTGACGGCCGGACTCACCCTCGCCGTGTTCGGGAGCATGCAGGCTGCGATTGAAGGATGGGGACATTGGAGCATCTGGCTGTATCTCGCAGCCGGCGCGTTTCTTCTGGTAGCCTTTGTAGTCATTGAGCTGCGCGCCAGCGCACCCCTGATCGACGTCGCGCTGTTCCGCAGCCTTCCCTTCACCGCATTCAATGTCATGGTCTTCGTCGCTCAGTTCGGGAAGATCGGCGTGTTCGTGTTTGTGGCGATCTTTCTGCAGAGCGTGCTCGGCCTCAGCGCGCTGGAGGCCGGCGCCGTGATCCTCGCCGCCACAATTCCCACCTCGCTCACCTCTCCGCCGGCGGGCATGTTGCTGGCGCGCATGGGTGGACGCGCGCTGCTGGTGCCGGGCGCACTTCTCTCGGCCTTGTCCGCAGTTGCGTTGGGGCTTGGCGTCGCGTTTGAGCGCCTTCTCATCCTTGTGCCCGCGCTCGTGGTCTGGGGGGCTGCAATCTCGTTTCTCTTCGTGCCCGCGCTGCGCGACGTCATGGATGCGGTGCCACCGGAAAAGCGCGGCGAGGCTGGCGGAATCAGTATGACCGCACAACTTCTCGGCGGGGTGATCGGCATGACCGTTGCAAGCCTCTTGTTCCATGCAAGCGATGCGTACTGGCCCATTTTCATCGCGATGACGGCGCTTTACGGCCTCGCATTAGCCCTGGCGCTGTCCCTGCCCCGTCATCAGCCGGCTGGGCCAGGATAACGCGTCGACGGCAACGGCTGGACAATGGAGACCACACCTCCGGCAACAACACCGCCGTCGGCACACCAGCCACATGGATCGATAGCAAATGATGGCCAACACATGGATAAGCCGTGCAAATTGTAGCTATCACGGGACCAATACTTCTTGCTATTATCACCGGTTACATGGCGGCCCGTGTCGGGTACATCCCAAAAAATATTGAACAGGCGCTGATAATCTTCTCGTTCAAAATCGCAATACCAGCGCTTTTGATTGGGGCGATCGCGCAGCAAGACCTTGATGATCTCCTCAATATACCATTCATTATTGCATTCGGCGGCGCTGCAGTGATCGTCTATGCCGTGGTACTGGTTTTCCTTTATTTCGTTCGCAACGCTGGGTTGGGCACGTCAGCGATGATATCGCTCGATAGCGTTGCTTCAAATACGGGGATCATCGGCTTCCCTGTACTCCATGCGATATTTGGTCAGAAGGCACTTGTGTTGGCGAGCCTTGCAAACATAGTTGCCGTCATTTTTGTATTGCTATCCATCACAATTCTTGAGCTTGCGAAAGATAACGAGCCATCGAATTGGGAGGGTGTCATCCGACAGGTCAAGGCTGCCGTACTAAACCCGATAGTCGTTGCAACGATTATAGGCGTCGCGCTCGCCGCTGCGCCCTTTGAGTTTCCGACCATTGCGGTCGATTATTTTAGCGTTTTTGGGTCCGCCGTCGCACCTTGTGCGCTCTTTGCCGTGGGTATGTCGCTCAATCCCAATGCTGTTGCTACAAGTAGTGTTGGCATTCTTTCGCTGTCATTCTTAAAGCTGATCATCATGCCGACCATCGCATTGTGCATATCATACATGGTCAGCGCTGATCCCCTGGTCACCGTCTGCGCAGTCCTTTGTGCCGCTTTACCCACCGGGAAGACACAGTTTGTTTTAGCGAGCAAATATCACCATGCAGAAGATCTCACCGGCCAGACCATTGCATTCACGACAGCAATAGGTGTTTTGACACTGGCCGGATGGCTAGTCTTGCTCGCACATCTGTTCGAAGGTTCTCTCACTTTTTGAGCCACTGCGACCAGGCAGTTCACACCGGTCCCGCCGACATTGATTGACGATCTGGACAAGACCGCCGCACCCCTCGCGACCGGCGCAACCAGCGTGATTGGACCAGCCCTGTTCTGCGCTCGACACTCATCTCAGAAGGAATGCGCCATAACCGGTGCCCAAGCCACGCCCACATGTCGGGCGCGCGCTCTGAGGGGTGCGGTCGCCGCTCGCGACAGAGCCTATGAACCGACCAGGTCGTCCTGACCGGCCACCACGAAGTGCAGGCTGTTGGAGTTCTTGAGCCGCGCATCGAGATATTGGGAGTAGGCCGGGTCGTTCTCGAACGCGAGCGCCGCGTCAACGCTGGGCCACTCGATGACGATCCTCAGCGCCGCTGGCTGTTCAGGTCCTTCGACCTGTTGATGGGTGGCGGTGCGGGCGAGGTAGCGGCCGCCGTGTTTGGCCACCAGCGCGTTGGCGTTGGGCAGGTAGTCTGCGATCCAGTCTTGGCTGGTCGGCGTCACGGCCAGCACGGAATAAGCTGTCATGTCTCAGTCCTCCAATCAGGTGCCACCGGCACCGGTCGCCTTGTTATTTGCCCTTTCATTTCTTTGATAAACGGCCCAAATCAGAGTTTATAATTCGGCTTTGAAGGGTAATCTTATGGATCTGGATACCGTGAGGCTCTTCGTTCGCGCCGCCCGAACGCTCAACATCACTGCGGCCGGGCGACAGTTGGGCCTGAGCCCCGCGGTGGCGAGCGCCCGGCTCGCGAAGCTGGAACGAACGCTCGGCGCAGATTTGTTTCACCGTACAACGCGCAAGGTCACACTATCGCTCGAAGGGGCGGAGTTTCTGCCCTTCGCCGAGGAGCTCTTGGCGCAAGAAAACGCAGCGTTGGCCGCGCTCGGCCGGGGTGCACAGACGCTATCTGGCAAAGTTCGCCTCAGCGCTCCCAGCACCTTCGCGCAGCTTTATCTCATCGACCCACTCAACGCGTTTTGCGCGCTCCATCCGCAGCTTACGCTGGATTTGCACTTTTCCGACAAAGTGTTCGACTTCATTGACGGCAGCTTTGATCTTGCCCTGCGCAACATGGCCCTGCCCGATTCCAGTCTGAAGGCCCGACGCCTTGCCAGCGACACCCGCATCCTGTGCGCCTCCCCGGACTATCTTCGCCAGCACGGCACGCCGCTGAGTGTCCAAGACCTTGATCAGCACACGCTGATCGCGTTCGGCCAGCGCCGTAGGGTGCCGTTGGTGTCAGACGTTCAAGAGGCGGCAGAGCTAGATTTAACCGGCAGCAACTGCCGGCTTTTGTTCGACGACGGTCAATGCCAACGGCTGGCGACCCTCGCGGGCGCCGGCATCTCCCAAAACGCGCTCTGGGCCGTCCACACCGACCTTGAAGAGGGCCGACTAGTCCGTGTTCTGCCGGACTACACGCTCGACACTGACACCGCGCTTTGGCTGGTCTATCCGCAGTCAAACATCCTCTCGCCCAAGGTCCGGGCGTTGATTGACTACTTACGTCAACAACTGCGCAGCCTACCAACATAGGTTTCGCACCACCCCGACCTTGGACGCAGCGCAGACGTGAAAGACGCAAGCTCTGCGGGCGAGACTTAGTCGCCGTCGGACTGCGCCAAGCTCACAAAGAGCAACGACAAGAAAACAGCACCGACTATCGCTGAGTTACCGCCCATGAATTTCGCAAGTAGCACGACATGTTGGCTTATCTGGTCGTTTAACGCGACGATGGTTTGCTCGAGCGGGCTGGTGACGGCAGCACCTCCGTTGAAGCCTCGATCAAACGTCGCGACAAAAATCAGCAAGAGTAAGACACCGCACGCCAGTCCAGCGACGCCAAGAACACCACAGAATAAACCACTCAGAACCCGCACTGCGTGCGAGTTAAAGGACTGCAGCACAGCCCCATACCAAGTCACTCGAGTGTTCCGCATGCGCCAATCCCGCAATAATATTCCGGAGACAGCGAGGCCTCACTGAGGTAACTACCCGGAAAACATCTTGGGTCGACTTTGTGGCAGGCCACTCACGGAATGTTAAGTCGGGGACGAACGGAATGGTTAGCCGGAAAAGGATCAAATCGCCGCGAATTTTCCGACAATCGGTAAAAGCTTGTCACGCGTTGAGCTTGGCACAAACGCCGGTGTCGTCCTTGGCCTGAAGCCAGAAATAAGGCGAGCGCGGTCTTCACGCAGGGGACGGAACCGCCGTTTGCGTTGGCGCAGACCGGGTGCCGTGTGAATTCATAGCTGCTTGCGCTCATACCGGCCGGAGCCGGCGAGATGGTCGCAACTGTGCTGGGGTAGCGTTGGTTCCTGCCGCACCGTGGCACTTGCGCCACAGCGACAAGGTTAATCCATCGCGTGACATTATACGGACCGATGTTGACTATGTTTTCAGACCTGACACGCTAGGGTTGTTGACGGCACGGTGAGGCGGAGGTGGCGATGCGCGTTGTCAAAGTCTGCACACTGGTGATTGCGGTGGGCACTATGACGCTCGCCGCTGCGCCAAGCTGGGCCCAACGCGCATCCGAATGCAGCGCACGCGGTCTCAAAGCCATGGAACTCGCAGCGGTTTGCAACGGGCGATCCTGTCGCAGCAAGAATTTGGGAGCCGGGTCCACCCAAGGTGTGGCGCAGGAGCAAGTCTTGGCGGGACGCGCGCGAGACTACACGTTCTTTTATCGCATCCCTCAACATACCCACACCCGCAGCGTTGTTATCATTCAGAAGAAGGTGATCGCCCGCCGCGGCGAACGAGACGTGTCGCGCACGCAGGGCGACGTGAGATACCGCCGGGATCGACTGGCGGACGGCTGCCCCAACGGACGGGACTACGATGCATTCCCAGGCGGTTCGGACAGCGATGCTAATCCTCGCTACAAGCGGTACAACGCACGCGATTATGATGACTTCTATCGAAATGGGCGCAGCCGTAACAACAGTGTAAACGACGACTTTAACAGGCGAGCGTTGGCGAGGTACGAGAATAAGGGGCGCTGCGTGACCACGCTGACACGTGCGCGCCGGCCGCAGCATCTTCTCTACGACCGGGATAGATCGTTCTTTGCTGGCTCGCTGGTGGAAAGCGCGCGGGCAATCCTGCCTCTTCCTCGCAGAGCTCTCGCGGACGGACCTGGCTACTCCGACGTAAATGTGCGGGTCAAAAACTATCGCAAGCCCGAGAACGCTGGAGCTTGCATGCGCTTCAAGCTCCGCGGGCAGGCTGAGTATGCGCGTATTGAATTGTCGGACGTGGAGTATCAGGTCCGGGATGTGCCACGGAGTGAACGCCACAAGCTTCCGATGTGGCGGGTGTGTTTCGGAACAGCCGAAAGGTGCAGTCGGTTCAGCGATTATTAAGGTGACCTTGTGAATTTCGTCAAAGAAAGTGAGCTAGGGCAGCTTGGTAAAAGCGTCGGCATTGTAGGAAAGTGTTGGGTTATGCCGCTATCACAGTCACCGGTGCACACCTTCACCATACCTGATCGCCTCGCAGCTCGATCATTTTGTTGGTTAGTGATTGCCGTATTGGCGATTACCATTGCCGGCACGGCTGGCGATAGTAGCGCAGATTCAAGCTTTCTGGAGATCATATCAGCACTGTTGGCTGTGGGCGTAAGCATCGGACTCAATCTCTTCGCCAGACATCTTGACGAAAATAGCAGAGATCAAATTATTATCCCCGCCTCAGGGACAATAATCATAACATTTATTTTATACATTTTAATTTCGTCGAATTTTCAGAGTATCGAGGTGTCCAGTAGCATAGGGCTTGACGCAATCTGGCGGAGTTTACCTACGGATGATCCGACCGGGAGCGCGTTTGCACGGGAAGCCATATCGGTTATGGCCGCGTCGCTCGCCACCGCACTTGTCTGGGTTGCAAGGAGTGTGCTTGCGGGACTGAAGCCGGCGGTGAACCTCCTTCCATCGCTCGTCGTCCTGGTGTTCAGCGCTGCTCTCACCCTCGCTCTTGCTTCCTTGCAGATTGTCATTCGCTAATCGAGCCGCACGTCTAGAGCACTTTGCGCTCGCATTAGAGTGGCGCTCCGCATCATTCTGTGGCTTGGCTCACTCCCACTCGAACTACAACAGCGGCTTGCTGGACACGTCGTCAACCAAACGCAAGAACCCCCACAACTCACCCCCAAAGCACACGTCAACCCGCGCCAAAAAACTCACGTCGAACGAGTAAACGTCTGCCGTCATCCCGTCGGTTGAGGTGACCGCCCTCAGCGCCAGCACCTTTTCATAGGTGCGTGCATCGCCCATCACGCCAACGGTCTCCACCGGCAGCAACACGGCAAAGGCTTGCCAGATGTGGTCGTAGAGGCCCGCGGCGCGGATCTCTTCGATGAAGATGGCGTCGGCGCGGCGCAGCACCTCGAGCCCCTCAACCGTCACCGGCCCCGGATGGCGGATCGCAAGACCAGGCCCCGGGAAGGGATGGCGCCCCACGAAGCGCTCCGGCAGCCCCAGTTCACGCCCCAGCGCGCGCACCTCGTCCTTGAAGAGCATGCGCAAGGGTTCAACGAGCTTCAGCCCCATGCGCTCGGGCAAACCGCCCACATTGTGGTGCGATTTGATGGTCACCGACGGCCCGCCGGTCGCCGACACGCTCTCAATCACGTCGGGATAGAGCGTGCCCTGCGCCAGGAAATCGCCGCCAACGCGGCGCGCCTCCCGCTCGAAGACATCCACGAATAGGCGCCCGATGGTTTTGCGCTTCACCTCCGGATCGGAGACGCCCGCGAGCGCTGTCAGAAACTCGCCCGACGCATCGACCTTGTTAAACACCACGTCGTTGCGGCCGGAGAACATCTCCTCCACCTCGGCCGCCTCGTGTGCCCGCAACAGGCCGTGGTCGACGAAAATGCAGGTGAGCCGATCGCCGATGGCTTCGGCGAGCAACACTGCGGTGACGGAGGAATCGACGCCCCCCGACAGCCCGCAGATGACGCGCCCATCGCCCACCTTCTCGCGGATCGCAGCGATGGCCTCTTCGCGAAAGGCCGCCATCGTCCAGTCGCCCCGCGCGCCGGCCACCCGGCGAACAAAGGCCTCGATGAGCCGCCCGCCATCTGGCGTGTGCACCACCTCGGGGTGGAACATGAGGCCGTAGGCGCGGCGGTCCCCGTTGGCGAGGAGGGCAAACGGGGCGCCCGGCGAGCGCGCCACCACCTCAAAGCCCGGGGCGGGCTCCACCACGCGGTCGCCATGGCTCATCCACACCGTGTGTTTCTCGCCAGGCTCCCAAATGCCTTCGGTGAGGGGCGAGGACGCCAGCACCTCCACCTCCGCGCGGCCAAACTCGCGATGGTCGCCCGCCTCCGCGCGGCCCCCCATCTGCTCGGTCATCACCATCTGGCCGTAACAGATGCCCATCACCGGAACGTCCGCTTCGATGATGGAGGACGGCGCGCGGGGTGCCCCTTCGGCGAAGGCCGACTGAGGGCCGCCCGAAAAAATCACCCCGACCGGTTTGTGGGTCTGAAACGCGGCGGCAGCCTCGTGGAACGGTGCGACGATGGAGAAGACGCCCGCCTCGCGCACCCTGCGGGCGATCAGCTGCGTGACCTGACTGCCGAAGTCGACGATGAGGATTGTGTCGTGATCCATGGCGCGCCCCCCGTTCCCTTCGCTGTGGGTCAATGGGCGGGCGCTGTCCACGGTGAAGCGCGAGAACGGGGAGGTTTTCCGCCGCGAACAGCGGCTGGGCAGCTATCCAAGCAGGGCAATCGCCGTGAGGACCACGCCGGCGCCAATGGCGAGCAGCCAAAACACCGCACCGACCGCGAGGCCAAGCGCGGTGAGGATCCATAGTCGCGCCCCCTCAAGGCCGACTGCGCCGTCGCCCACCGCGTAGGCGATCAGCGCGCCCAGGACGGCGCCCACCACGACGCTGAACCGGAACTTTCGTTCGCCTAGCTTGCCGTGGCCGCGCCGCTTGGCGTCCAGCTCGGCAAGCCGCTGCTGTGCAGTGTCCGGATCTACCATGCCGGCCGACCTGCCTGTGGCTTCCACTTTTCGGCCTGACTGAGAAATATTCGCCACGGTCGCCCCACCACTCACACCAGCGTCGCACCAAACCCCGGCAAGCTTGTGCCGCCATGATGCAGTCCAAAACGTTAATGCGGAAAAACAATGACCGGCAGCCATTACGGGCCGGTCCAGGTTGTCGCACGCGCTGCCCAAACGCGCGGCGGCCGGGGCCACGCCCGCACGACTGGCGAGCCTAGACCTGCATCCGCTCAAACACGGCGAAGAAGAACCCATCCGTCTTGGTGGCGGCCGGCGTCATCGTCAGGCTCATGCCATCCGCGGACCACGGCTTGGGGCCGCCGACGCCAAACAGCTCTTCCCATGCCTCGCCGGCCGACACCTGCTGAAACTCCGGCGCGCGGGCCAAAAACTCGTCCACCTGCGCTTCGTTTTCCTGCGGCAGCACCGAGCACGTGACGTAAACCAAATAGCCGCCCGGGCGGACGAACAGCGCGCCGTCATCGAGCGCGCGGACTTGCTCGGCAACGCGCCGCTCCAGCGCTGCGGGTGTCAACCGCCATTTGGTGTCGGGATGGCGCCGCCAGGTGCCTGAGCCTGAGCACGGCGCATCGACGAGCACGCGGTCCATACGGCTGTGCAGCCGGCTGAGGTCACTGCCAGAGGCATGGACCTGGACATTGCGCGTCCCAGCGCGGGTGATGCGATCATAGATCGGCGCCAGCTGCCCGGCATCCGCGTCGGTGGCATAAAGCTGGCCGCGGCTTTCCATCTGCGCTGCGATGGCGAGCGTCTTGCCGCCCGCCCCGGCGCACAGGTCGAGCACCTGCTCGCCAGGTTGCGCGTAGACCAGAAGCGCGGCCACCTGGCTCGCCTCGTCCTGCACCTCGATGTGGCCGCGGCGAAAGGCTTCTTCGTTGCTGAGATTGGGCGCCCGCTCCCAACCCGCGCGCGCTGGAATGCGCAGGCCCACAGGGCTAATTGCGGTGGGCGCGGCGCGATGCCGGCCGAGCGCTTTTTGGACTTTGTCGCGGTTCGCCTTCAGTGTGTTGACGCGGACATCGAGCGGCGCACGGGCGGTCAGCGCTGCGGCCTCGGCCTCCCATTCCTCGGCAAAGTTCTCAACAAACGCCCCCTCAAGCCACTGAGGCAGGTCGCTGCGCACGGCGGGCGGCGCCTCGGCGAGCCTGTCGGATGACAGCGCCGCACGCTCAGCGTCGGTGAGCGCGCCGGGGCCGTATTGCTCGCCTGCTAACGTCGCGACATCATCGAGGCCGACACCCCAGCGAAACCGGAGCGTCGCCAGCACTGCGGCGCGGCTTGTGTCGGCGTCGCCCCGAAAGGCGGAGGAGGTTTTCCAACGCAGCGTGTCGTAGA
>CAKZYH010000401.1 GCA_937884725.1 uncultured Paracoccaceae bacterium | reverse complement strand
GCCAGGAGTTCGCCGACCAAATCGCCACCGACATGGCCTGGCTCGGCATCACACCCCATGAGGTCGCGCGCCAGTCCGAGCGGTTGGCCGAGTACGACGCCGCCGCCGACGCCCTGCGCGCCAACGGTCTCCTCTATCCCTGCTACGAGACGGGCGAGGAGCTTGAGCGAAAACGCGCTCTCCAGCGCGCCCGCGGCCGCCCGCCGGTCTACGACCGCGCAGCGCTGTCGCTGACCGACCACGAGCGCAAAGCGCTGGAAGCGGAGGGCCGCCAGCCGCACTGGCGCTTCAAGCTGCCCGACGGCGAGCGCACCTGGGTCGACCGCTGCCGCGGCGAGGTCACCGTGCCGCTCGGCACCGTGTCTGACCCGATACTCATTCGCGAAGATGGATCCTACCTCTATACGCTCCCGTCCGTTGTGGACGACATCGCGTTCGGCATCTCCTTGGTCATCCGGGGCGAAGACCATGTCACCAATTCGGGTGTGCAAATCGCGCTCTTTGAGGCGCTCGGTGGCACCGCGCCCGCGTTCGCTCACCACAACCTGCTGACCCGGTCCGACGGCGAACCGCTGTCCAAGCGCGATAATCCGCTGTCCATCCGCGCCCTCGCCGAGGCCGGCTACGAGCCAATGGCCGTCGCATCGCTCGCGGTTCTGGTCGGCACCTCGAAGCCCATCGCGCCTCAACCTGATATCGCAGCCCTTGCCGACGCGGTCGCCCTTCAGGATGTGTCGCGCGGCCCTGCGATGTTTGATCCAGCAGAGCTGCGCCGGCTTAACTCCGCCCTTGTGCACGAGCTTGCCTTCGAGGCGGTGGCATCAGAGCTGGCGACGTTCGACGCGGACAGCGCTCAGTTTTGGCAAACCATACGCGGCAATCTCGACTTTCGCGCCGACGCAAAGGCTTGGGCGGAGCGCTGGCACGAGATGGGCGCCCCGCACTACAGCGCCGACGCAAGATCTCACATTGCCGATCCGGCATTCTTTTCTGCTGCGCTGTCGGCGCTGCCGGCCGATGTGGGCGGGGAGGGGGCGTTTAAAGCGTTCAGCAACGACTTGAAGGCGGCCACAGGCGCGAAGGGCAAGGGCCTCTTCATGCAGCTCCG
>CAKZYH010000400.1 GCA_937884725.1 uncultured Paracoccaceae bacterium | reverse complement strand
TGGACGGTTTCGTCAACTCTCCGGAAGCGGTCGCGGGCCTCGAATTCTATAAAGAACTCTACGACTGCTGTACGGCGCCCGGCTCGTCTGACTGGTACATGTCCGAAAACATCGACGCCTATCGCTCCGGCCAAGTCGCGCTCCAGATGAACTTCGCCTTCATCTGGCCGGGCGTTCACGCCGATCCCAACGTCGGCGGTGACAAGTCGGGCTACTTCCCGAACCCTGCCGGCCCGGGCGGTCACTTTGCGCAGCTCGGCGGCCAAGGTATTTCGGTCGTGTCCTACTCCGACAGCCAAGACGCAGCGCTCGAATACATCCAATGGTTCGCGCAACCCGAAGTGCAGGCCCGTTGGTGGGAGCTTGGCGGATACTCCGCTCTGCGCGCCGTGGTGGAAGACCCAGGCTTTGCCGACAGCCAGCCCTACGCACAGACCTTCCTCGACTCCATGGCGATCGTGAAGGACTTCTGGGCTGAACCCGCCTATGCCTCACTCCTCCTGCCGATGCAGGAGCGCGTCCATAACTACGTCATCGCGGGTCAGGGCACAGCGCAGGGCGCGCTGGATGCACTGGTGGAAGACTGGACTGAAGTCTTCGAAGACGAAGGCAAGCTTTAAGCCGCCATTGAGGCCCGCCCTCGCGGCGGGCTTCAATCCATCTCGGCCGGGTTGAGAGCGTCCGGATAGCGTTGCGCGTCCGCTACCAAAGAGCTGCGAAAGGGACGTCTCATGTCAGAGACAGCCATGGACCGCGTTGCCAAAGCAACGCCGCCCCATGTTGCACGCCAGATCAAAGGTTTATCGGATCGGGCCATCGCCTGGATCTTTGTCGCGCCCACCATCTTTCTTCTGCTGGCGGTCAACATCTTTCCGCTCATCTGGACGATCTATCTCTCGTTCACGAACTTCCGCGCCAACCGGCCAAACGCCGACGTGAGCTGGGTGGGTCTGCGCAACTACGAGCGCATCCTCACCGATGGCGACACGTGGCTGACCATGCAAGCCACCGCGCACTTCCTGTTCTGGACGCTATTCTTCCAAGTCCTGATCGGATTCGCGCTCGCCTGGCTGATCAACCAGAAATTCAGAGGCAACGACCTTTGGACAACCATTATCGTCCTGCCGATGATGCTGTCGCCTGCCGTGGTCGGTAACTTCTGGACGCTGCTCTATCAGCCACAGATTGGCCTCTTCAACAACGTGATCGGCTTCCTCACGGGCGTCGACCCCACCAGCTTCTCCATGATCGGCGATGTGCACTTGGCGCCATGGTCCATCGTCATCGTCGATACTTGGATGTGGACGCCCTTCGTGATGCTCATCTGTTTGGCTGGGCTCAGATCCATCCCCGACTCCATATACGAAGCGGCGGAATGTGACCGCGCATCGAAGTGGCGTCAGTTCTGGACCATTACTGTCCCCATGGCGCTACCCTTCTTGATGCTCGCAGTGCTCTTCCGCGGCATCGAAAACTTCAAAATGTTCGATCTCGTCGTGCAGCTGACCGGTGGCGGTCCCGGCAATCTCACCACGCTCACATCCATCGAGTTAAAGCGTGAAGCTTTCGAGAAATGGCGGACCGGATACTCGTCCGCGTACGCCGTCGTCTTGTTCGTCACCGTTTTCGGGCTCGCCTCCATCTATGTGAAGGCTCTAAACAAAGTGAAAGAAAGATGAGCAGTTTTTCCGTCACTGAGCCATCCAACCGCCAAAAGTGGGTCGCCGGTATCCTGGTGATCAGCTACGCGCTCATCACGCTGCTGCCTCTCCTGTGGATCCTGGCGACGGGCTTCAAATCATCATCCGACGCGATTGCCTATCCGCCCAAAATCCTCTTCGAGCCGTCCCTCGAAGGTTATGTGAACCTATTCACAGTCCAAACGCGTCAAACCGAAGAACACCTGGCCGCCAACCCGCCCACCAATTGGTACGAGGAGATCGTTCATGACAAAGGCATGGTGATCGCCGGCGCGTCCCGCTACGGCGAGCGCTTCATGAACTCGGTCATCATCGGCTTCGGCGCCACGTTCTTGTCAGTATTCCTGG
>CAKZYH010000399.1 GCA_937884725.1 uncultured Paracoccaceae bacterium | reverse complement strand
TGATCGTCCCACTGAATCTGTTTTGGGGATCTCATCTTTTACAATTCTTCTTGGAGTGGTCGTGGTGCAAATTGTTGCAGGGAATGCCCGCCGAACACACGGTGGCTTCAACTGGATATTCGGATATACGTTCCTTGTCAGCGCGTTGGCGAGTGCCTCGTTTGCGCAAGACCGCGACCCGATGCTACTTTATGATGCTAACGGGACAACCGTGCGTGGACATTTGCAGTTTGGCTTGAATGCTGTCGTTGAAGACAATCTGTTTTGGGACCTCGCGGCAACAACGGCACCGGGCAGTGGTTTTGACCCGGACACCGAGTGGCTGGAAGGCTACATCAAGCCCGGCTTGAGTTTCGAGACTCAGCTTGATTCCGGGTCTGTTTTTTATGGCAAGCTCTCTGCCGTCTCGTCCTACACATGGGGGACAGACGCCTTTGATACAGGCGATACAGGCGCGACGACGCTTGAGGAGGCCTATCTCGGATTCCGTGGCGATTTGGGAGGCGGCTTGTCATACGATCTATCGCTGGGGCCGCGTGAGTTGACGCTTGGCACGGGGATGCTGATCGCAAATGGTGCCACAAGTGGCTTCGAGCGGGGCGCGCTGAAGTTGGGCCCGCGCAAAGCTTGGGAGATGGCCGCCATCGGACGCTTGTCCTTCGGGAATGTTACCGGGACAGCCTTCTACCTGGACCCCAACGAACTGCCTTCTACGGACGGAAACAACGAGCTTGCCGGTCTGGATATCCGGTTTGACGATCCGGCTGGCGGATACCTTGGCGCGACATTCGTGAATGTGCTCAACTCGGGCTCGCCCTATCCGCAGGCGGCCCCTGGCGGGATTGGTGCTCCGACGGTGACGCCGGGCGCACGTGAGGGCACCAATACGCTTGGTCTCTACGGAAAAACTAACCCGTTCGCCGGTGCACTGGAGAATTGGGAGTTCACCGGTGAAGTTGCCTATCAATGGAACGACAGGATCGACTTGGAAGCTTGGGCTGGCCGTGTAACGGCAGGACATACGTTTGCAAATGCAGCCTGGTCGCCGACCTTCACACTGGGTTATCAGACTTTCTCAGGTGACGATCCCAACACAGCGAAACTCGAACGGTTTGATCCGCTCTATTACCAGGGCAGTCCGAGTGCCTGGGCGACCGGATCGAAATCCGCATCGACATTCATCAACTCGAACGTGAATGCCCTTTCATTGGCGCTTCGTGTGCAACCAACCAAAAAGGACACTTTGACTTTGAGATACTCCCATATCCGGGCCAACGAGTTGAACAGCCCGGTCCAGTTCGGCCAGGCAACCCGCGTGGATATCAATGGGAATGTGGTTTCGGGCGTCACGGATGCGCATCTCGCCGACGATCTGTTCCTTGAATACAGCCGCATCATCAACCGAAACACATTCCTGACAGCCGGTGTCTCGGTTTCGTTTCCTGGCGCGGGGATCGACAACGTGGTCGGCGGAGACGCAGACCCCTGGACCGGAGGATTCATCAATGTCGTCGTCAACTTCTAATTTCATCGCACTGGCTACGGGGATTGCTATGGCACTTGGCGCACCATCTGGCGCATTCGCGCAATCCGCGCCGCTTTCGGCACAGGACTCCGATCCCAATGTTATGGGCTGGATGCAGGGTTTCCCGCCGCCGCCAGACAAGATCATTACACAGCCGGATTCGGTTTATTTCAGCTTTCCTAGGCTGCGCTGGTCGGTTTGCCATCTGCGCGAGTTTCTACCCACGGAGGAGATTAGCCGCGGTATTGGAGCGCCGGTCCCGCTGGACTATCTGCCGCCCGCCGAATTCGCCGACACGCGGCAAGAGATTGACGCTCTGACCTTCATGCCGATGGATGGCGAAGAAGAGATGACCTGGGAAGAGTCGCTCTACGCCAACTACACCGATGGGATGCTCATCCTTCACGAAGGACGGGTGGTCTATGAGCGCTATTTCGGGTGCCTCAAGGAAGACGGCAAACATGCCATCATGTCGATGACCAAGTCGGTCACCGGTCTTCTGGGCGAAATCCTGGTCGAGGAAGGCGTTCTCGACGACACGCTTCTGGTCCGCGACGTGATCCCCGAGATTGGCGACAGCGCCTTTGGCAGCGCGACAGTTCGCGAAGTCATGGATATGACCACGGGCGTTCAGTATTCCGAGGACTACTCGAACCCGAATGCCGATATCTGGCTTTACTCCGCCGCCGCCAGCCCGCTGCCGAAAGCAGAGGGGTACGTGGGGCCCGACGGGTACTGGGAATATCTCCAGCAGGTGCAACCCGAGGGCGAACATGGTGCCCAGTTCCACTACAAGACAATCAATTCCGACATGTTGGGCTGGATGATCAGCCGCGTGACCGGCAAGTCGGTAACCGATCTGGCCTCGGAGAGACTCTGGCGGCGCATGGGGGCGGAGCAGGATGCCTATCAGACCGTTGATGGGAAAGGCGTGCCATTCGCTGGGGGCGGGATCAGCGCGGGTCTGCGCGATCTCGGGCGTCTTGGGCTCCTGATGTTGAATGGCGGCGTCATCAATGGCGAGCGGCTGTTCCCTTCCGCTGTGGTCGACAAGATCAGCGCCGGGGGCGACCCATCCAAGTTCGCGGGATTCCCCACCATTCCGGGCGGCAGCTACACGAGCCAGTGGTGGGTTTTTCACAACGACAACGGTGCCTTTGCCGCGCGTGGCGTTCATGGACAGACGATCTATGTCGACCCGACGGCGCGGATGGTGCTGGTGCGGCTCTCGTCCTTCCCCCAAGCGCAGAACGGGTTTATCGACCCCACCTCGCTGCCAGCCTATCAGGCCGTGGCGGACCATCTGATCACAGAAGAGGATTAGCTGACGAGGTTGGTTGGTGCTGAGTGGATTATCGAGGATATCGCGGGCCGTGGTGTCGTGGACAACAGCCCCGCCAGCCTGATCTTTCTGCCAGGAGGGCGGCTCGCGGGGAATGCCAGCTGCAACAGTCTGATCGGTCAGTATTCCTTAGATGGCACGTCGCTCACTATAACGCCGTCAGGTGTCACCATGATGGCCTGTCCCGACGCCTTGATGACACAGGAGCGGGAACTCCTAGAAGCTCTTGGAATGGTCGAGCGATACGCAATAGACAAAGACAGTGCGCTAATTCTTACCACGGAAAGTGGAGATACCATGACGGCACACCGAAGGTAATATGTTCACTTCGATCGGAGTTGCGGTCCGTACAGGTGCGTTTGGTACCCTCGAATTCATTCACACCGTCGTCCAGACCAGGGTAAGAAGGCCGATGTGTTCATGACTGCTGATGGTTCCAACCATCCCCGAAACACGGTTGATAGGCAAGCAGTCGCGCGGATCGAAGTGACGGCCTTTGGTGTCATCTACGGCTCAATTACTGTTCTGGCGCTTCTCGTTGCCATGAATCAATCCGATCCGAGACCCTTGGAAACCGCCTTCATCTTGTTCGGGTCGGTTTTTTGCAATCACCTTGGCAAAGGGATTTGCGCAAGTATCTTCCGATACGGTACGCAACAAGAGACCGTTCGGCCTTTCCGAACTGCGCCTGCCTGGACTCATAGTGCACCGACATTGGTCGCAGCCAACATCCCGACGCTGCTGATTGTTGGCTCAGCGACAGAAATCTACAGCTTTGATACTGGGATTGCTCTGGCGCAGCTGGCTGCCATTTGGATTCTCGGGCTCACCGGGTATCGCATGGGCTGGGTGATATACGGCAAAGTCACGTCTGGGTTTATCCACGTGGCTTTCACAGCAGCCATTGGAATAGCCCTGGCAGTCGTCAAACATATCGTTCATTGAAATGGGCAATGGTCTGGCGGGTTGCAGGGTCTGAACGTGGCCATTAGGAGAAAGAACCAAGCCAATCGGTCACTCCTCTGCGTGCGTCGTCGGAAGTAACTTCCAGCGATTATCCGACAATTGCACCATTCTTCGCCGTTGGCCCGGCTGTTTCCCTTCGTTCAGGAGTTGGCTCAAGTCCGCACCAACGTCTTCACTGTAAATGTGATAGAGGTGACCGGTCGGGCTGTCGGAGGGAAGATCACTGAGATCGATCACGTCAACACCTATCAGTGTAGATACGTCATTTCCTGCTTCACCAAGACGAGGATAGCCATGTAGTTGCGCCGAGA
>CAKZYH010000398.1 GCA_937884725.1 uncultured Paracoccaceae bacterium | reverse complement strand
GTGGATTGGTTCAACAACCGCCGCCTCCTCGAGCCAATCGGGAACACCCCGCCGGCAGAGGCTGAGGCCAACTTCTACGCCGCTCTGGAAACTGAAGCCATGGCCGCGTAGCTAACGAACATCAGCCTCCGGCAAATCCGGTGCGGTTCAATGGAGCATAGCGCGGAGCCGCTCCCAAAAGCGTCTAATCTTTACTCCAAGACCTGTTGAGGCGCATCGTGCATACGACACTCATCGTCAGGGTGACTATGCTATAACATCGACGGCGACATTCTAGTTACTTAGCTCACACAGTGATATATCGCCAACAATCTGACTGGTTATTTGCGTCATCTCAAGCAATTGAGAACATAGATGCACAATATTTAAATATAAAATTGAATTAACCCTTCCTGCGTCAACATTCGAATATATAGATCGGACCGATATTCTTGCGCAATTCAACGCAAACCACTTCGACCAAATCTTACACGAAGCGCTTCATATAAATCACTTGAACTAACCATTCTTCAGCCTTCATTCGATGGGGCGACGCTGCCATCGGTTTTCAGTCGTCGCCGTATCGCTGCATCGATGCGGCGGTCCATCTCGTCTTCGGTGGAGTCACTCGACCGCTGGCGAAGGGCACCGATCAATTCGCCCTGGCGATGAGGCTCGACCTTGCCGTAGCTGGAGAACGTCGTGAGCACCTTCTCGTGACCGAGGTTCTGGCTCCAAGCCTTGAACTCCTCCGGTGTTCGGCAAACACGTTCACCGAGGCGCGCCAGCGTATGGCGGAAGGAGTGCGGGTTGAATGGTGAGAGGCCGACGCTCGAAAACGCCTTGCGGAACACCTGACGGATCGGTTCTGCCGTCCGCCAAGCGTCGCGGCTCAGACCGCCGGACTGAAACCCACCTGTTTCGCCGGTTGTGACCGCAGTGCGCGGGAAAAGCGGATCATCGCTGCCAAAAAGCTTTTCGGTTTCCAGGGAGCGCACCCAGTCGACGACAACCTGCTCGACCTCGTCACCAACAGGGAAGAACCACGTTTCGATCGTCTTTCCGCCTTTGGTGTGCACATCGCGCCCGTCCTGCACCAAGCGGCGTTGGTGAACGTCAATATGCTTCAGCCGCAGCGTCACTATGGCCCCATCACGCGCACCGGTGAGGAGCGTGAAAGCCAGCAGCGCACGGTCCCGTTTCTGTGTGTCTGTGCCGTGCGGCATCTGGGCAATGACGTGGCGGATCTGCTCCAGCGACGGCACCGGCTTTCCAACCCCCGACGCGCCGGTGCGAACGTCTCGCCGATCTGGTGTGAAGTACTCCGTGTCCGCGTAGCTGATCTTGCTGCGGTAGCCTGACTGGTCGGCGAGCCAGAGGAAGAACCTCTGGTTCGCCCGCAGGGCGTGTGAGGTTGTGCCCTTCGATAAGGGCTTTCCGGTGCGGCCGTTCACGTGTTTGGCGAGCCAGCGTTTGAACGCCCGCGCCTGCTCGATGTGGAACTGGCCAAAACGCTTCCAGCCCGTGCTCTGTTCAAACATGGCTATGGCGCGAAGATGAGTGTCCACGGTCGCATCGTCATAGCCCTTTGCCACGTGGAGATAGTCAGCGTAGCGCCGCTTGAGACGCTCGTTTTCTGGATTGTGCGGGATGGTCACTCGTTAGACCTCCTGAATGATCAATTTGAGTGGGGTGACGTCGTTCACGTTAATCGTGCGCATCGGCACTCTCGTTGACGTCGAGGATTTGCTTGATGTCAGGCACGTCGCGCTGCGCGACCACGCGGAACATCATGGCCTCGCACGAGGGACAGATGCCGGAGAGGACGAGCGCGCCGCGGCTGTTGTGGCGAAGATCAGCGAGGCCACCGGCCGGCTGCTGAGGCTTGCGACAGCCGAGGCAATAGATCTCGTCCGGACCGCATGGCGAGCGATGCCGTTGCCGATAGTCGGACAAAAACCCCTTCACCACCCGGCCGAGAAACAGGAGCGGCTTGCCCCCTTCGATGGGCTCAAGACCTGAGCGCATCCAATTGTGGATCGTGCCGCGGCTAACCCGCAAGACTGTCGCGAGTTCGCCGGTGGTGTAGCTGCGATGGCTTTTGAGGTTCTGTCCCGACGGCCGCTTACGCGCGGCCATCGAGCGGCCCTTCCTCAATCAAAGCGCGGATGTCGGCGACACGCCACGCCGTGGTGCGCCGGCCGAGCTTGACCGGCTGCGGGAAGCGACCGTCCCGAACACCCGCCCACCACGTGGAGCGGGAGACTGGGATCGGGCCGTGTGGTGCAACAATCTGCGGAAGGCGCAAGAGGCCTTCGGCAGGGAGCCCCGTGATTCTCAACCTGGGGGAATCTACACGCCCCGGATTAAGACTCTGAGGTTCTTGGTGTTTCGACTGTGGCATGGGTAGTCACCTCATTTGCCAGCGCCGGAGTGCTCCGCAGCATCTTGTAGGCGCTGCCCCGTTGGGTAAGATGACCTCGCTTCCGCTAGAAGCGCGAGGATCTCCTCGGGAGCCGCCTTCGACCCGGCCAGGTCGGGGCGGCTCAATCCGACTTATTGAGACGCCATCTATCGACGCCACATGCCCAGGATGGCCATGCCGGATCAGGCAAGGTTATATCTTCCTACGGAGTCGAGTCTTACACAGCGGTTATTCCACAGCGAATAGCCGATCGCGCGAGATTTCCCCGCTGTTCTCCATCCCTCGATCACAGGCAGTACTAGCTCAGCTAGTATTCCAAATGGGAAAACGCGCGGTCAGACCACCATTGAAAGAGCCGAACGCGCTCGTCCCAGTGTTCGCTTCTTGCGTACACCCTCCGAACGCTATTGGCATCGACGTGGGCGACAGATCGCTCGATCGCATCAGGGCTCCAGAGCCCGCTTTCATTGGCGAGGGTCACGAAGGTCGCGCGGAAGCCATGCGCCGTTGCTTCGTGTTTCTCAAAACCGAGGGAACGCAACGCGACGTTCACTGTGTTTTCCGACATGCAACGCCATGGCGAGCGCACAGACGGAAAGGCGTGGTTGCTGTACGCGGACAGTTGCCGCAAGTCGCTGAGGACCTTGGTCGCCTGATCTGATAGCGGCACCCGGTGCGGGCGACGCATCTTCATTCGGCTCGCCGGGATCGTCCACGTTCGCTCCTCAAGGTCGAACTCGTCCCAACGCGCTTGCCGGAGTTCACCAGGTCGCTGTGCACAAAGAAGACTGAGCCACAACGCCGCCTTCGTGATAGCGCGCCCTTCAAATGCATCGATTGCCAGTACCAAGCGCCGGACGCCGTCCCAGTCCGTCAGCGCCGCCATCGGGTTTGACTTTGGTCGGGCGATGGCGCCGCGCAGTGCATAGGTGGGATCGTTATCGACGCGTTCAGAAGCGGCAGCATAACGAAACACGCGCGATACCGCCGACCGCAAACGGCTCGCGGTCTCATAGTTCTGCTTCGCCTCCAGCCGTCTTAGGACACGCAGTACATCAGATGCCTTGATCGACCTCATCGGCATTGCACCGATGTCACCGTCGGCCAGCGACATGAACCAGTCAAACTTGGCGAGCGTCGCCGATGCCTTGCCCTCGGCAACGAGCTTTGCGCGGTACTCAGAGGCGATCGCGCGGAACGTGTCTGCCTCCTCCACGGCTGCCTCGGCGCGCCGCTGCTTTTTCTCGGCCATCGGGTCACCGCCGGCCGCCAGAACGGCCTTTGCCTCATCCCGAGCGACGCGGGCGGCCTTTAGGCCAACAGCTGGATAGGGGCCGATAGAGAGCGTCTTCTCCTTCCCGCCAAAGCGGTACTTCAGACGCCACAGCCGCGAGCCACTGGGCTGAACCAGCAGATAGAGCCCGCCTCCGTCTGCGAGCTTCTGCGGTCTGGTATCAGACTTTGCGTTCCGGATCTGGATATCGGTGAGCGGCATGTTGGGGGTATCGCAGTGGGGGCATCATCGCCAATACCCCCAGATATGCCCCCAACTACCCCCGACGCAACCGCACTGGATCGGACTGCTCCGGACGACCAAAACAAAAAAGCGCTGAGCTCACTTGGCGTTCTGGATGAATTTGGATTGTGTCCGATTGCTAGGTGGTGCCGCGGAAGGGACTCGAACCCCCGACCCCATCATTACGAATGACGTGCTCTACCAACTGAGCTACCGCGGCCCGCCGG
>CAKZYH010000397.1 GCA_937884725.1 uncultured Paracoccaceae bacterium | reverse complement strand
GGTTCGCTGCGCCGAGCACTCACCATGGGCGCATCCACAGAACTCGATGATGACACCATCACGGCCTGCGCGGAACGCTTCGGCCTCAGCTCCGTCATAGAACGTCTCGGCGGCTTGTCCGGCAAAGTCTCGGAGGCCGGCCGCAACCTCTCCGCCGGCGAAGTCCGCCGCGTCCTCCTCACCCGGGCGGCGCTATCGGGCTGCAGCCTTCTCCTCCTCGACGAGCCCGACGACGCCCTCGACCGCGACGGCGCAGCGCTGGTGGAACAGCTCATCCGAGAGACGCCCGCCACAACCCTCATGATCACCCACAACCACGACCTCGCCGCCCGCATGGACGAGGTATGGATCGTCAAGGACGGCCGCCTCACCGTCACGAGCGCATCGGCAATGGCCGATTGACCCGAGCAAGGCGCGGCGCTGCCGAACGGTACCCGCCCGCGCCCCTCGCCGCATGAAAGACCCTCACGCTTTGCCCCTGGGTGTCACCACGCCGACATGCCCGTGTGGCACGAAATACGGGTTTGCGTGGAGGCGAATGGGCATGGCGGGGATCGAGTTTCGGAACATTGCGAAGGCGTTCGGCGACAACACCGTCATCGCGGGCCTCACGCTCTCGGTCGCCGACGGAGAGTTTGTCGCCATCGTCGGCCCGTCGGGCTGCGGCAAGTCCACGTTGCTGCGCCTCGTCTCCGGCTTAGAACAGGCAACCAGCGGCCGGATCGAAATCGGCCCGCGCGACGTCACGGCGCTGTCAGCCAAAGAACGCAACGTCGCCATGGTCTTCCAAAACTACGCCCTCTACCCGCACATGACGGTGGCGCAAAACATCGGCTTCGGCCTCAAAGTTCGCGGCACCGCGCGCGCGGAGCGTGACGCAACCGTCCGCCACGCCGCCGAACTCCTCGGCCTCGCGGACTACCTCGACCGCAAACCACGCACGCTGTCCGGCGGCCAGCGCCAACGCGTTGCGATGGGCCGCGCCATCGTGCGCCAACCCGACGCGTTCCTCATGGACGAGCCCCTCTCAAACCTCGACGCGCAGCTCCGAGGGCAAATGCGCACCGAAATCAGAACGCTCCAGCGCCGGCTCTCGGCGACCATGCTCTACGTCACCCACGACCAGGTCGAGGCGATGACGATGGCCGACCGCATCGTCGTCCTCGACAAGGGCGAGGTGCAGCAAGTCGGCGCCCCGCTCGACCTCTACGAAAAGCCCGCCAACCGCTTCGTCGCCAGTTTCATCGGCGCCCCGCGCATGAACATCATCGGCATGGATGATCGCTTTCAAGGAGCATCCCCGCCGGGCGCGGCAGAGGTGGGCATTCGCCCCGCTGCGCTCATCATGGGCGACGAGGCTGGCACCCTCCCCATCCGCTGGCGCGGCGAGGTCTGCGAAGTGGAGCCGCTGGGCGAAGAAACACTTCTGCACGTCGCCAACGGGGACGCGCGGGTCGTGGTCCGGCGCCCCGGCGCAGCCGAAGCCCTCATGGGCGAGACGGTGACTGTGGGCTTCGCCCCCGCCGCGGCGCACTACTTCAACGCCGAGGGCGCACGGGTCGGATAAACGCGGTGGCAGCACCCCACGATGCTGCCGGCGAAAGGGGGCCAGGCAAACCCAGCCCCCAATCGTTTTCTTAGAAGTTTAGCGCAGTATCGTTCACGTAAGGCGCAAGGATCTCGTTCGCGTTTTCCTGCGCGCGAGCCGCCGCGTCATGCGCCGAAAGATCCGGGTCAGACAACAGCGCCTGCATCTCATCTTCCACCGCTTTGCGCACAGCAACGGTGTTGTAGGTGGCGATCCACGGGCCCGCGAACTCCAGCTGCTCCACAGCACGCAGCGCATCTTCGTTGGCGGCCGTGAATTCTTTCATCTCCGGCAGATCGTAAGCTGTCTGACGCGGCGAGAAGTAACCGGTGAAGCGCGACCAGTGTCCTAGTGTCTCTTTCGACGTCAGATGCGAGATGAAGTCCCAAGCCGCAGCCTTCTGCGCATCCGTCGTGCCCTTAAAGGTCACCAGCGAGGCACCGCCGATGGGCACGGAGTTGCGCACGTTGCGCGGCATAAACGCGACGCCATAGTCAAAGTCGGCGTTCTCACGCACAAACGACAGCGCGCCGGTCGACAGCACGATCATGGACGAGTTACCGGCAAAGAAGTTGGTCGACACCGCCTTAGCGTCCGTCACGCCTGTCGGCATCACTTTGTGCTCGTGCGCAAGATCGCGCCAAAACTTCAGCGCAGCTTTCGTGGACGCGTGATCATAAAAGATCTCGCCCGGATACTCGGTGTTATAGAACTGACCACCCGACGCCATGGCAAGCGCCTGCACCAGCCAACCATTATAGTCGTAGTTGGAGGGCATCATCAGGCCCCACTTATCGTTCTCCGGATCGGCCAGCGTTTTCGCGGCTTCAATCCACTCCGCCCAGGTCTCCGGCGCGCTCTCAATGCCAGCTTCGGCAAAGTGCTCTTTGTTGTAAAACAGGATCGGCGTCGAGTTCTGGAACGGCACAGAATAAAGTTCGCCATCAAAGTACGCGTTCGGACGCACCGCCGGCCAAAACTCTTGCATGAACCCGTCAAGATCGACGTCGTCCGGAGCAATCGCCGAGATCGGCTCGATGAGATCGTTCATCGCGAGCTCGGCGGCAAAGTTAGCGCTCATCAGCACAATTGCGGGCGGACGACCAGCCTCAGTCGCGGCCTGGCTCTTAATCTTCGTGTCGTCGTAGG
>CAKZYH010000396.1 GCA_937884725.1 uncultured Paracoccaceae bacterium | reverse complement strand
AACCGCCCGAATGGGGCGCGACCCACGCCGACGGCTGGATCACATACCCCAACAATGTCGCTGACCAGGCGCGGGTGGTAGACGGCTGGCGCCAACGCGTCGCCGACGCGCAAGCGCCGCCAAAGCCGGTCATGCAGCCGCTCTATGTCGATATTGCGCCCGACCCCGATGAGCCGCCAAGCCCGCTACACCTTGGTTTTCGCTCAGGCCTCACGGCGCTGACGGCGTATCTGCGCGGCCTTGAGGGCGCAGGCGTCAACCACGTGGCGCTGAACCTGCGGTTCAACCGCGCCCCCATCGAAGACACTTTGGACCGGCTGGCGCACGAGCTTTTGCCGGCCTTCCACGACGGAGACGAGGGATGACAACGATCCTCATCACAGGCGCCACCGACGGTATCGGCAAGGAAACCGCCAAGGCGTTGGTGGCAGCCGGCCATACGGCGATCCTCCATGGCCGGAACGCGGAGAAGCTGGCCGCCGCGGCGCAAGAGTGCGGCTGCGCGCCCACCGTCCAAGCCGACCTATCAATCCTCTCCGAAGCGCCAAAACTGGCCGAGGCCGCGCTGGAGCTCGGCAGGATCGACGTGGTGATCAACAACGCGGGCGTCTTCAACACACGGCAGACGAGGACTGCTGACGGGCTCGACAGCCGCTTTGCCGTCAACACCATCGCCCCCTACGCGATCACCGAGCGATTGCTGACCCACCTCGGTCCCTCGGGCCGCGTAATCAACCTATCCTCCGCTGCGCAGGCACCCGTCAGCTTGGCGGCGATGCGAGGCGAGGGGACGCTGTCAGACGGCGCAGCCTACGCTCAAAGCAAGCTCGCGCTCACCATGTGGACCACCGCCCTTGCCGCAGAACGCGGGGCAGAGGGGCCGATGATGGTGTCGGTCAATCCCGGCTCACTCCTTGGCACCAAGATGGTTCGCGACGCGTTCGGAACGTCCGGCAAAGACATGAGTATCGGCGTCGACATCCTCGTCCGAGCTGCCTTGTCGGATGAGTTCGCCAACGCCGGCGGCCGCTATTTCGACAATGACATCGGCCGCTTTGGCCCGCCCCACCCGGACGCCACCAACCGCGAAAAATGCCGCGCGGTGCTTCGCGCTGTCCGAGAAATCGCTCAAGCCCCCGCGAGGGCATAAGCCGCGCACGATGAGCGCAACGCACGACGTCCCGGCTGCTACTGGACGGGGCTTTGGGTTGGCTGGCAGATGGCCCGTGACCGCTTTCGCTGCCCAACCCAACCGACGGACGGTGCCCCATGAGCGACGCTGCCCCATACTCGCCGGCGATGGCCGAGCCACCCGCCACGGCAATCTTCGCGCTGGTTTGGGCCGGCGTATCCCTGGGCGGCAACCTCATTGCAGCCCCCGCCAAGTTCACCGTCGAGGCGCTCACGCTGCCAGTCGCACTCCAGGTTGGCCGCGCCCAGTTTGGCTGGATCGGCTACGCCGAGTGGCTTCTCCTCGCCGGCATTGCCCTCTCCGCGGTCTGGTCCAAGCGCCTTCCAGCCCTGCCGCTCGCCATCGCCATCGGCCTTTTCATTGGCCAATACTTTGCGATCCAGCCCGCGCTTCAGGCGCAAAGCGACGTGGTGATCGCCGGCGGCACCCAGCCGGCGAGTTCGCTTCACATCGTTTATGTGATGGCCGAGCTTGCCAAGTTCGTGCTTCTGACCGCGAGCGGCGCCTGGACCGTGTTCGCGCTCACCCGGCGCTAAAACCGCGCTCACCGAACCGGAGCGAGCGCGCCGCCGCTTACTCCGCGGCGGCACCGTAGGCGACGTTGCCGCCGCCGTACCGGCGCACCCGCACGTTGGCCTGCTCGGCGTGGCCCACAAAGCCCTCCAGCATGCAAAGCCGCGAGCAGTACGCCCCGATTTCCGCCGCCGCCTCGTCGGTCAGCACCCTCTGATACGTGTGCGTTTTCAAGAACTTGCCGACCCAAAGTCCGCCCGTATAACGCCCGGCCTTTTTAGTCGGGAGAGTGTGGTTCGTGCCGATCACCTTGTCACCGTTCGCAACGTTCGTCCGCGGCCCCAGGAACAGCGCGCCGTAGCAAGTCATGTTCTCCAAGAACCAGTCGTCCCGATCCGTCATCACCTGCACGTGCTCTGAGGCGATATCGTTCGCGACCTCAAGCATCTCTTCGTACGTGTCGCACAGGATCACCTCGCCATACTCCTCCCAGCTTTTGGCCGCCGTCTCGGCGGTGGGGAGCATCGTGAGGAGCTGGCCAATCATCTCCAGCGTGTCCTCGGCAAGCTTGCGCGAGTTGGTCACCAGAACTGCAGGCGAGTTGTAGCCGTGCTCGGCTTGGCCAAGCAGATCGGTGGCGCACATCTCAGCGTCCACGGTCTCGTCAGCGATCACCATGGTCTCGGTCGGCCCTGCGAACAGATCGATTCCAACCCGGCCGTAAAGTTGCCGCTTGGCTTCGGCGACGAACGCATTGCCCGGCCCAACCAACATATCGACCGGCGCAATCGTCTCGGTCCCCAGCGCCATCGCGCCGACGCCTTGAATGCCGCCGAGCACATAAATCTCGTGCGCGCCGGCAAAGTGCATCGCCGCAATCACGGCCGGGTTCGGCTCACCGCGAAACGGCGGTGTCGCAGCAATAATTCGCGGCACACCCGCCACACTCGCGGTCAGCACCGACATGTGCGCCGACGCCACCATTGGGAACTTGCCGCCCGGCACGTAGCAGCCCACCGACTGCACCGGGATGTGACGGTGGCCGAGGATCACGCCAGGCAGCGTCTCCTCCTCCACATCGAGCATCGACGCCCGCTGGGTCTCGGCAAACCGGCGGATTTGCGTCTGCGCAAAAC
>CAKZYH010000395.1 GCA_937884725.1 uncultured Paracoccaceae bacterium | reverse complement strand
GCCCAGAACGTTCTAGCCCTCTTCGGCTAAACTAGATCCGCTCCCGCGCCGTCATCCGGCGGCGGGAGCGGCCCGTCCCACTTCGGTTTGACGGGTACAGGACGCGAGTGGTCGCGCCGGCTTTCATCGGCGCGGCCACGGCATGACGCGACCGCCTCCACCGCCTTCGGCATGTCTTGATCCCCTCAAAAAGGACCTCATCAATGACGAGCCTTCTGACCAACTCCGCCGCGATGGTGGCCCTCGCCACCCTCTCCGACATCAACAACAACCTCGCCAACACCAACAACCGCGTCTCCACGGGCCTTCGCATCGCGCAAGCGTCCGACAGCGCGGCCTATTGGGCCATCGCCACCACGACCCGCTCCGACAACGGCGCGCTCGGCACCGTGGAAGACGCGCTCGCCATCGGCAAAGCGACCATGGAGGTGATGTACAATGGTGTGGAATCGGCCCGAGAAGGCCTGCAAGAGATCAAGCAGCTTCTCGTCGCCGCGCGCCAGCCGGGCGTGAACCGCATGAACATCCAGACGCAGATCAACGGCATCCTCACCGACATGGTGAACAAGGCCGACGCGTCGGTGATCAACGAAAAGAACTTCCTCGCCATCGCCGACCACGACACCGAGAATATGACGAAGTCCATCGTCGCCTCGTTTGAGCGTGGGACAGGCGGCACAGTCTCCGTCTCTACCATCGACCTCGACATCAACGGTCTGTTCCTGACCGACGGTGAAGGTACGGTCGCCGACCGCGAGGGCATCTTGGACCAGACCCGCGCCGGCATCACCAACTCAGCCACGAACGGCGGTATCCTGGCGCTTCAAACCGCCGGCGCCACTGATCCCATCGGCGACCTCTCCGACTCGGCCGCCGACATGACCACGCTGGAAGGCTTCATCACCGCCGTTGACGCAGCGCTGACCGAAACGATCTCGGCCGCCAACTCGGTCGGCGTGGTGCTCGCCCGCGCGGAAAGCCAGGAAAGCTTCGTCGCCGCGCTGCGCGATGCCAACGAGCGGGCCATCGGCGCGCTGGTGGACGCCAACATGGAAGAAGAATCCACCAAGCTGCGGGCGCTGCAAACCCAGCAGCAGCTGGCCGTCCAGTCGCTGGCCATCGCCAACAACTCGGCTCAGAACGTGCTGGCCCTCTTCGGCTAGTCGCCTCCAGCATCCAACGCCTTTGGGCGCCGTTCCCCCCGGGGAGCGGCGCTTTTTTCGTTTCGGAGCCCCGATGGCAAAGTGACATAACAGCAATGGCCCGCAAGCCTTGGCAAAGCTGCGATCCGTATAGCGGTTATTCAACGCAGGTTGGTGGGTCGGGTGACCCGCGCCCGTCGTGAAAGCGGCGCGGGCACCAAAGGCATGAGGCCGCTCCTGCGTCGCCGCACGACGGCATGTGCATTACGGCCCCTTGGAGAACAGCACTATGACCAGTCTACTGACCAATTCAGCGGCGATGGTAGCGCTGCAAACGCTCAACTCGATCAACCGCGATCTGGAAGACACCCAGAACCGGGTGTCCACGGGCCTGCGGATTTCCCAAGCCCAAGACAGCGCCGCTTACTGGGCCATCGCCACCACCACCCGGTCCGATAATGGCGCCCTTGCGGCGGTGAGCGATGCCCTCGCGCTCGGCCGCTCCGTCCTCGACGTCGCCTACGCCGGCCTGCAGAGCAACCTCGACAGCCTGCAGAAGATGAAAGAACTCCTGGTGTCGGCCCGCCAGCCCGGCATCGACCGCGCCAACGTCCAGACCGAAATCACCGGCTTGCAGACCGACATTCGCAACAAAGCAGATGCCGCGGTCATCAACGAGCAGAACTTCCTGTCGGTCGACAGCAGCGCCGCCGGCTACAACCCCATCAAATCCATCGTCGCATCGTTTGAGCGCACGGTGGCGGGCATTTCCGTCTCCACCATCGACATCGACATCAGCACCGTCGCGCTGATCGATCCGGGCGGCGGCACCCCGGCCGGCCTGTTGGACCAAGCCCGCACGGTGGGTGGCACCACCACGTCCGCGCTCGACATCGACATTGGCGCGCTGACCGATTCGGCGGCCGACCTCACCACGCTCGATGAAACCATAGCGATCCTCGACGCCGCGCTGATCGACGTCACGACCGCCATGAACAACATCGGTGTGTCGCTGGCCCGGGCCGAGTCTCAGCAAGACTTTATCTCCTCCCTCATGGACGCCAACGACCGCGCCATCGGTGCCCTCGTGGACGCCGACATGGAGGAAGAATCGACCCGGCTGCGTGCCCTGCAAACACAGCAGCAGCTGGCCGTGGAATCCCTCGCCATCGCCAACGCATCTGCGCAGAACATCCTCACCCTGTTCCGAAACTAACGCGCACAACAATCCAACGCGCGGCACGCCCGGTGCGGACAGATCGTCCGCGCCGGGCGTTTGCGTTGGGCCTCACGAGCGCCCGCCATCCCCACAGCCCCGCGCCACCCCCGGCGCAAGGTCGGACAAAGGCAAGCTCGCCATTGTGTCGCCTAGTCGGTGGGAGGGCGCGTGGCGCTGCACCGGTCAACCATCCCGCAATGAAGCGGAAGACACCTGCAAGGAGCGCCGATGACCGGCCGCGAGTATGTGGAACGCCTGATATCGAACTTGCGTGCTTTGGGGGCGCGCAAGCTCTTTGCCCTGGGAGCGGTGGGGTTAGTGACCATCACCGCACTCACTGTGGGCGCGGCCTATCTGGCCCAGCCCCAACGCAGCGTGCTCTACACCGGCCTCGACCGTGAAGACGTCACGCGCATCGGCAACGTTCTCGCCGATCAAAACATCGCCTATGACGTCAACGCAGACGGCACAGCCGTGCTGGTGGACCATACCGACACCGCCGCCGCCCGCATGCTGCTTGCCGAAAACGGCCTGCCGCGCAGCCCCAATGCCGGCTACGAGCTGTTCGACGACATGAGCTCGTTCGGCCTCACTTCCTTCATGCAGGAGGTGACGCGGGTCCGCGCGCTGGAGGGCGAACTCGCCCGCACCATCCAAGCCATCAACGGTGTCACCGCCGCCCGCGTGCACCTTGTCATGAGCGACCGCGGCTCATTCCGGCGCCAGCAGCAGCCGGCCTCAGCCTCGGTAATGATCCGCTCCGACAATGCCACCAGCGCCGAAACCGCCGACGCCATCCGTCACCTGGTGGCAAGCGCCATCCCCGGCATGGAAATCGGCTCGGTGACCGTGCTCGACACCCGCGGCGCAGTGCTCGCCTCCGGCGACGATCCGGCCAACCAATCCACCGGGCGCCTGTCACGCCTGCAACAGGAAACCAATACCGCGCTGGAAGAGAAAATCCGCCGGACCCTGGTGCCATTCCTCGGTGTGGAGAACTTTACCGCCAGCGTCACCAGCCGCCTCAACATCGACAAGACCACTGAAAACGAAACCATCTTCGACGCCGAGAACGTGGTGCCCCGCTCGGTGCGCACCATCCGCGAAACCCGCGCGTCCACCAACTCCAGCCTCGATGATCCCGT
>CAKZYH010000394.1 GCA_937884725.1 uncultured Paracoccaceae bacterium | reverse complement strand
ATGATGAGGAGCAGGATCGAGACCGACACCAACCCGGTGTCCACCAGCACCCGCCAGAAGCGCGCCCAGGTGAGGCTGCCCTTGGCGAGCGCCACCAAGATCGCCGCAGCCGCCCCCGCGGCGCCGGCTTCGGTGGGCGTGAAGAAGCCCGTGTAGATGCCGCCAAGCACGATCACCACCAGCACGACAATCGGCAAGAGCTTGACCATGGCAGTGCCCCAGGTCTCCCCCTCGATCACCGTCGGCCGGTCCGACTGCATGACCATCTTCGGCCGAAATCGCGCCATCAGATAGATGCCGAGACCGAACACAAAGGCGAGCAGCGCACCGGGTACGATTGCCGCCAGGAAGAGCGCGCCCACCGACTGCTCGGCCAGCACACCATAGATGATCAAGAGAAGGCTCGGCGGGATCAGCATCCCGAGCACAGACGAGCCGGCAACGACGCCCAGCGCAAAGCGGTTGTTGTAGCCGTTGGCCACCATCTGCGGGACCGCAACGCGGGAGAACACAGCCGCTGACGCTATGGAAATCCCCGTAATCGAAGCAAAAACCGCGTTCGCCGCAACGGTCGCCATCCCTAGCCCGCCGCGGATTTTTTGCAGCATCCAAGCCGCAACGCGGTAGGCGTCGCGCCCGATGTCGGCGACGTCCACGATGAGGCCCATCAGCACAAAGAGCGGAACAACGCCAAAGAGATACCGGTTGATCGCGCCATCTGCAGCGAGCGCCAGCGAGCGCATCGCCACCTTGGGATTATCCCGAAGGAGCCAAATGCCCAGAAAGCTCAGCACGATGAGAACAACAGCAATGTGCGCACCGGAGAAGATCAAGAAGAGCATAAAGACGATGGTCGCAGCGCCGATCTCAATGCGCCCAAGATCTGCAAAGAACAGCGCGTAACCGATCGCCAGGATGCCCACAAAACCCAAAATGATGGGCCAACCGCGCGGCGTCGTAATCACCGAATGGCGGATCTTCAGCGGTGCAACGCGGCCGTAGGAGATGAGCTCCTTCAGATCCTTCAGCACCTGCGTCGCAAAGGCCAGGCAGGTCAGGAGCGAGCCGCCAAACAAGCACGCCTTGATGGGCCAGACGGGCGCCGTGAAGACGCCCTGCGCCCCAAAAAACTCGTCCTCCACCCACGCATCGACGAGCTTTGGCCACGTCCCCTGCGCTATCAGCGCAAACACCGCGATGCCCGCAAGGTGGAAGATAATGCGCATCACCGCAGCGGCGAACGGCCGGTTATCTTCCAGCGCGCCGATCAGAATGTCGGTGCGCGTCATCCGCCCGCTCATCAGCGTGTGCGCCGCCTGAAGAAACACGATGGCGACAATCGAGATCGCCACAATCTCCGACACACCTTGGACCGGTGCGTTGAAAAATGTCCGCCCGATGATGTCCGAGCAGATCAGCAGCATCAGGCAGAAGATCCAGATCGAAGCCGCCCCGCTGACGGCCCCGGTTAGTCGAGAGACGGCCTGGACCGTGAAGTCGGTGCCGTGGCGGAACTGTCGGGCTGTGATGGCCACGGCACCCTCCAGATCAGCGCTGTGACCAGTCGATGCGCGGGTTCAGCCCGGCATCGCGAACCTTGGCCATGTAGGCGTCGAGCACCTCCGCAGCGCCGTCGTCAGCGTTGGCGTCCACCCAATCGCCCGCAAGATCGGGCAGACCCGCCGCCCAGGCCTCAATCTCTTCTGCCGGCAGTTGGGTCACCGTCGCGCCGGCATCAGGCAGTTGGCTCAAGAACTTTTCGTACCGGGCCATCACCTCTTCAGCGTGCGCGACGGTGTACTCCTCGCCAAGCTCGGTCAGCACCGTCTTCACATCGTCCGACAGGCCTTCCCAAACATCGAGGTTAATGCCCAGGCCACCCGTCATCTGCGCGCCGAGGCCCACTAGTGTGACGTAGGGTGCCACCTCATGGTGCTTGTTGGGAAACGCACCGGTGACGATCACGACCACGCCATCCGCAACGCCGGTTTGGATCTGGTTGTAGTAGGTCGGCAGCGCCCCGTTCACGGGCACCGCGCCCAGCGACTTGATCCAGTTCGCCGACGGCCCGGGGGCCAAAATCTTGCGCCCCTCCAAGTCTTTCAGCGAATTCACCGGAAAGTTTGTGTAGAGGTGATAGGTCTCGACCCCGCTGGCGCCCAAAAACACCACGTTCTGGTCCGTCCAAGCCTCTTTCAGCTGCGGCACTTCGCGGTGCAGCTCATTCATGATCTTCAGTGTGGTCACCAGGTCGTCGGAAACGAACGGCGCAAAGTAGGTCATGTTCTGGAGCGGCATCTTCGAGCCTTCCCAGAGCGTGCCCACCCAACCGGCATCCGTGAGCCCGTCGCCAACCGCCTCGAGCGTGTCTTTGAACCCGTAGAGCGCGCCGCCGTACGTCTCGGTCCACTCCACCCGGTCTTCCGACCCCATCGCCTCAAGGCGCGGGTTCGTCTCGGCCACCACCAAGCTGGAAAGCTGGCCAACCCAAGGCAAAACGGTCGGGTGGCTGGAGGACATGTTCAGGCGAAAGGTTTCACCAGCTTGCACGAGTGCCGGGGCCACCAGCATAGCCAAAGCTGCCGCTGAGGCGCGCAGAAAGTTTTTATCGGTGATCATCGTCGGGTTTCCTCCATCAGAGTGTGCGCTGCTGTTGTGCAGCGGCTGTTTTGGTTCAGATCGTTTCGCAGATGTCCTCGTAGGCCATGCGCGGCAGACGCCTGAAAATCTTGGACGTATCCGCGTAGCCAAGGTTCACGAGGAAGTTGGATTTGAGCGAGGTGCCGTGGAAAAACTCCTCGTCCACCTTCGCGTTGTCGAAGCCTGACATGGCGCCCACGTCGAGCCCCACGGCCCGCGCCGCCAGCATGAAGTACGCGCCCTGCAAGGTGCCGTTACGGAACGCGTTCACCTGCGCCGCGGTGGCGTTGTTGCGAAAAATGTCGGCGGCGGCCGGATTGGGCGGAAAATTCTTTGGCAGCTCCTCCCAAAAGTTGAGGTCGTAGGCGATTATGGCGGTCACCGGTGCGCCGCGCATCTTGGGCCGATTGGCCTCCATAAGCGCCGGCTCCAGCCGGTCCTTCGCGTCCTCCGAGCGGACGAACACCACTCGCATCGGCTGGTTGTTCATGGACGTCGGGCCCATCTTGGCGATCTCGTAGAGCTCACGCAGCGTCTCTTCGGCGACATCGCGGTCCTGCCAGCCATAGTGCGTGCGCGCCTCGGTGAAGAGGAGCGCCAGCGTCGTGTCGTCCGCGGTCAGGCTTTTGGCCTGAAACGCGTGGGCTGCATCCCGGGCGGCTTCGTCCGCGGCGATGTCGGGGTTGGTCATCAAGGTCTCCGTCAGTGATGCGGTGCGAGGCCGAGGATCGCTCGGGCTTCAGAGGGTGTGGCGACCGGACGCTCGTTGGCGGCGCAAATCTCCGCCGTGCGCGCCACAAGCGCCGCGTTCGAGGGCGCCAACGTGTGGCGATCCATGCGCACGTTGTCCTCAAGCCCCGTGCGGGCGTGGCCCCCGGCTGCTATGGACCACTCGTTGAGCTTCAGCTGCTCGCGCCCAATCCCGGCAGCACACCAGGGGGCGCCAGGAAACAGCCGCTCCACGGTCTGAACGTAAAAGTCGAAGATATGCCGATCCGCGGGCATTGCGTTCTTCACGCCCATGACGAACTGCACGTACGGCGTATCAGCAATATCGCCGTTCTCATGCATCTCCGCCGCCTTCAGGATGTGGGAAAGGTCAAACGCCTCGACTTCCGGCTTTACCCCATAGGTGCGCATTTCACCCGCCAGCCAGTCGATCAGCTCCGGCGGGTTCTCATAGACCCGTGTCGGGAAGTTGTTGGATCCAACCGAGAGTGAGGCCATGTCAGGCCGCAGCGGCAGCATCCCCCCGCGCGCCTTACCGGCCCCCGAGCGTCCCCCGGTTGAAAACTGAATGATCATGCCGGGGCAGTGCGCCTCCAGCCCCTCTTTCAGCCTGGCAAACTTTTCAGGGTCCGACGTTGGCGTCTCATCGTCGTTGCGTACGTGCGCGTGGCAGATGGTGGCGCCGGCCTCAAACGCCTCCTGCGTGCTCTCCACCTGTTCGGCCACAGTAATCGGCACCGCCGGGTTGTTTGCTTTGGTTGGAAGCGATCCAGTAATCGCTACGCAAATGATGCAAGGGCTACCCATCGTCATGCCCTCGCCAGCACGAAGTCGTGCTCAACATCATAGTAGCGCCCGTCAACCCCCGCCTCACGCTGCAGCGCGGCGTCCTCGATGGGCACAAACCTTGCCATCAAGCTCTGCTTCACACCAAACACCGCGTCCGACCGAATATAAGGGTCGTCCGGGTCGAAGATATGCGTCGTCAGCGGATCAAAACCGTCCTTGGTAATGATGTAGTGGAAGTGTGCCGGACGATAGGGATGCCGCTTCAGCTGCTTCAACAGCTGCCCC
>CAKZYH010000393.1 GCA_937884725.1 uncultured Paracoccaceae bacterium | reverse complement strand
GTTATCCTTTCCTATGCCCCTGGCGGGCGTTTTGTGCTGGGGTTATTTTTGGGGGGTTTTTGGGGCGCTCCCCGCAGCCGCCGCGGCCGTGACCATCGCAACGATGGTGGCGATGCCGCAAGGCCCGATTTTCTTCGGGATCCTGCACGCCATCGCGACATTCAGCATTCTGGCGCTCCCGTTTTTGTGGGCGCCGGTGTGGCTGAGCTTTGCGGGTGCTGCGGTGCTCTTCGTCCTGCCGCACGTGGCCAAGCACCCCGTGTTCGCCTCGCCGTTGTTCTATCCGCTGGGTCTATCGCCGGTGCCGCCGATCACGATGGATTATGAGCCCATCGTGCCGTGGCTCGCGGTCACCCTGTTGGGCGTGGCGGCAGGACGCTTGGTCCCCGCCGAACACGCCGCGCCAAGCGGCCGTGTTGATGGTGCGCTCGCCTGGCTGGGGCGGCACACGCTCGTCATTTATCTCGTTCATCAGCCGGTGCTGTTCGCCGGCTTTATCGCGTTCCAGCGCATCACGGCTTGACGGAGGGCGCGGGTAAGCGAGGCCATCGCCTCTCGCCGGGCCTGCGAGCGACATTCGAGCCCCTCCGCAACGTAGACATCGGTGTCGATGGAGCCATCGGCGCGGCGGCGGATCGTTTGGCGTGTGACTTGAGTGGGCATTGGCTGTCTCCGGTCTGGATGCAGCTGTTGTCGCCGGGTGAGCGGCCGGCCGCTTGGAGACGGTCTGGATTTTCCCTGTAGGACGGCAGGAGACTGTTTGGCAGGCGCCGAAAATCCCCAGCCACGCTGGACATCCTGGGCAGCGCCGCTGAGGATTGCGCCATGCGCTACTCCTTCGCCGACTGCGTTTTGGACATCGAACGCCACGAGTTCACCCGCGGCGGCGAGCGAGTCAGCCTTGAGCCGCAGGTCTTCGACCTCCTGCGCTTGCTGGCGGAGCGGGCGCCGGACCTGGTAAGTTATGACGCGATGCTGGACGCCGTATGGCACGGCCGCATCGTGTCGGACGCCACCATCGCATCCCGCGTCGCTACCGCCCGCACCGCCGTCGGCGACAGCGGGAAACAGCAAGCGGTCATCCGCACTGTGGCTCGCCGCGGGGTGCAATTCGTTGTGCCCGTCACTGCCGGAGCGGACAGCGATGGGGGTGCCCCGCCGCCGCCCTCGGAGCCGCTGCCATCGCTGGAGCAGAGAATTGGATTTGCGACCTCCGCGGACGGAACGGCGATTGCCTATGCAACCGCAGGCGCCGGACCCGCGCTGCTCCAAGGCGGCCACTGGCTAGGCCATCTGGAGCATGACTGGGTGAGCCCGGT
>CAKZYH010000392.1 GCA_937884725.1 uncultured Paracoccaceae bacterium | reverse complement strand
GCCCTATGACCGCGCGTCGCCGAGCTCGATGGTGCAGGCGCGGCGGACGGCGGCGCTGGCCGCGCTCGCCGGCGGCGTGAAGGGGCCGGCCGTGGTGATGACCACCGCGAATGCGCTGTTGCAGCGGGTGCCGACGCCGCGGACGATCCATAAAGGCGTGCGGCGGCTGGCGGCGGGGGGCGAGCACCCGCTGGACGACATTGTCGCTTGGCTGGAGCACAACGCGTTTTTGCGCACGCCGACGGTGCGCGAGGCGGGCGAATATGCGGTGCGCGGCGGCATTGTGGATTTGTTTGCGCCGGGCACCGCTGAGCCGGTGCGGCTCGACTTTTTCGGCGACACGCTGGAGACGATCCGGCCGTTCGACACCGAGAGCCAGCGCACGACGGGGCAGTGGAAGCGGCTCGATCTGATCCCGATGAGCGAAGTGGTGCTGACGCCGGCGACCATTAAGCGGTTTCGCGAGGGGTATTTGCGCGCGTTCGGCGCCGCGTCAAAGGACGATATTTTGTACCACTCGGTGAGCGAGGGGGTGCGCGCGTCGGGGCTCGAGCACTGGTTGCCGCTGTTTCACAGCGAGGTCGGGACGGTCTTTGACTATCTGCCGGATGCGCCGGTGGTGCTGGATTACTTGGCTGAGGACGCGATTAGTAAGCGGCTTGCCGAGGTTGAGGACCACTTTGAGGCGCGGGAGGAGGCGAAGGCGAGCGGTTTTGCCGGCGCGCCGTACAATGCGCTGCCGCCGGATGCGCTTTATACGGTGGTCTCATCGCCGTCGGAGCTGTTTGGCACGCACCGCCAAGTGCAGTTGTCGCCGTTCTCCACGCCGGATGAGCGGATAAATGCGATCTCTGCCGGGGGGCGGGTTGGGCGCAGCTTCGCGCCGGAGCGCAAGGCCGACAACATCAACATTTTCAACGTGCTCGTTGATCATGTGAATGCGATCCGCAAGCGCGGGCAGCGCCCGATCATTGCGGCGTGGACGGAAGGGTCGCGGGATCGGCTCGCGCAGGTGCTGACCGATCATGGGCTGGGTCCGGCCGAGAAGGTCGATGATTTTGCGGGCGCGATGGCGCTGACCGGCAAGACCGCTGCACTCGCGGTGGTAGAGCTGGAGGAGGGGTTTGAGACCCCCGACTATGTGGTCATCGCTGAGCAGGATGTGCTGGGCGATCGGCTGGCGTCACAGGGACGGCGGCGCAAGCGCGATGCGAACGTTCTCACCGAGGCGTCGACGCTCGCGCCTGGCGATATCGTTGTGCACATCGAACACGGGATTGGGCGGTTTTCGGGGCTCAAAACGCTGGAGGCGGCGGGGGCGCCGCACGACTGCGTGGAGATTGAGTACGACAAGAAGGCCAAGCTCTACCTGCCGGTGGAGAATATTGAGCTTCTGTCGCGCTACGGGTCGGACAGCGAGGAAATTACGCTCGACAGGCTAGGCACCGGCGGCTGGCAGGCGCGCAAGGCCAAGATGAAAGAGCGCGTCCGGGCGATTGCGGAAAGCCTGATCAAGACGGCGGCGGCGCGGCTGATGCGCCGGGCGCCGGTCATCGAGCCGCCGTCGGGCGTTTATGACGAGTTTCAGGCGCGCTTTCCCTACAACGAAACGGACGATCAGCTGGCGGCGATTGACGCTGTCGTCGACGATTTGGCGGCGGGGCGGCCGATGGATCGGCTGATCTGCGGCGACGTGGGGTTCGGCAAGACCGAGGTCGCTATTCGGGCCGCGTTCCTGACGGTGATGACGGGGCGGCAGGCGGCGCTGATTGTGCCGACCACGCTGCTCGCGCGGCAGCACTACAAGAACTTTGCCGAGCGCTTCAAAGGGCTGCCGGTGAAGGTGGCGCAGGCCTCGCGGCTGGTGGGCGCAAAGGCGATGCGTGAGACGCGCGAGGGGCTGAAGTCGGGCGAGGTCGATCTGGTGATCGGCACGCATGCGCTCTTGTCGAAGTCCGTCGAGTTTCGCGATTTGGCGCTGCTCATCGTGGATGAGGAGCAGAAATTTGGCGTCAAGCATAAGGAGCAGCTGAAGGCGCTGAAGTCGGATGTGCACGTGTTGACGCTGTCGGCGACGCCGATCCCGCGGACGCTGCAGCTCGCGCTGACGGGTGTGCGGGAGCTGTCGATGATTGCGACGGCGCCGGTGGATCGGCTGGCGGTGCGCACCTTTGTGGCGCCGTTCGATGCGCTGACCATCCGTGAGGCGCTGCTGCGGGAGCGCTATCGCGGCGGGCAGTCGTTTTATGTGTGCCCGCGGATTTCGGATTTGGCCGGGCAGAAAGAGTTTTTGGAGCAGCACGTGCCGGAGGTGAAGGTGGGGCTGGCGCACGGCCGGATGACGCCCACCGAGCTCGATGACGTGATGAACGCCTTTTATGACGGGCAGTATGACGTGCTTTTGTCCACCACGATTGTGGAATCGGGGCTCGATATTCCGACGGCGAACACGCTGATTGTGCACCGGGCGGACATGTTTGGACTGGCGCAGCTTTACCAGATCCGCGGGCGTGTGGGCCGGTCTAAGACGCGGGCCTATGCGCTGCTGACAACGCCGGTGGATAAGACGCTGACGGCGACTGCGCAGCGGCGGCTGAAGGTGTTGGCGGGGCTCGACAGCCTTGGCGCGGGGTTCCAGCTGGCAAGCCACGATCTTGATATTCGCGGCGCCGGCAACCTGGTGGGCGACGAGCAGTCGGGGCACATCAAAGAGGTGGGCTTTGAGCTTTACCAGCAGATGCTGGAGGAGGCCGTTGCCGCGATGAAGGACGATGCGGAGGCGGAAACCGAAGAGCGGTGGAGCCCGCAGATTTCCGTCGGGATTCCGGTGCTGATACCTGAGGACTACATCCCCGACTTGCAGCTTCGGATGAGCCTTTACCGCCGGCTTGGCGATCTGACGGACGCGCGGGAAATTGATGCGTTTGGCGCTGAGCTTGTGGACCGGTTCGGGCCGGTGCCGGACGAGGTGGAGTGGCTGATGAAGATCGTCTTCATCAAGGCGCTGTGCCGGCGCGCGAACGTCGAGAAGGTGGACGCCGGGCCGAAGGGGGCGGTGATCCAGTTCCGCAACAACACATTTGCCGACCCGGCGGGGCTGGTGCAGATGGTGGCGAAGGAAAAGACGATGGCCAAGGTGCGGCCAGACCATAAGGTGGTGTTTATCCGCGACTGGCCGGACGCTGAGAAGCGCACCAAGGGCGTTGCGGTGATCCTGTCGAAGATGGCGAAGCTCGCCGATGGCGCCAACGAGGCGATGGCGGCTTAGGCCATGCCAGCGATGGGGCCGTGAGCCCACCGTTCGTGTTGTCCCAAAGCGGTTGGATCCTACCAGTTCGCGTTGTGGCCCCGTACATCGACGTGGGTGAAGCTTCTGTATTTCCCGATGCCGCCTTTGAACACACCCTCGCTGCGCAGCCTGCGCGCGAGCTTCGCCACCTCCGCCGTGCTGACGCCGTCGACGACAATATCGGCGGCGGTAAAGTCCATGTGTTGGCTGTGTTTCGCTCCCCTGATCGCAGTGTTGTAGGCCTTGCTGCGATACACGCTATTCAGTCGTGTTCGCCGACCGAACGATTTGCGGATTGTTTCTAACAGGTTCACGAGCGCAATGGCGTTAGGCCATAGCCTTTCGGGCGGATCGGTGTTGAGGCCGTTGGTGGCATGGCTGCCGCCTTTGACGAGCAGTTCGTGTGGGCCGAAGTGGTCGATATGCGACAGGTTTTCCCGCCACCACTCACCAAACCGGCCAAGCTCGGCGGTGCGATCAATCACCGGTTCGGTTTCTGAGTCGCCGGAGGCCTTGGCGGTGCGGTCCACATCCAGTTCCACCGCCCCCTTTTCGTGCAAGTGCTTGAGCAGAACCGCTGCGCCGCACTGCTTTGACACCGCGTTGGCGCTGAAGCGGCTGTCGGAGGTGAATTTGCCCTTTTCGTACACGGTGGAGAAGCTCCACAGGTAGGGCGTTGGGATTTGCCGGCGGCGGTAACCGAACCCGTTGTAGCGCTCCCACCGCCATAACGCGCGCGGCAAAGACCAATCCGAGAGGTTGGCGAGCTTTTGGTGGTCGCCCAGCGCGTCAATGGCGCTGTCTTCCCAAGCGAACGGGGGCGAACCCGATTTTGGCCGGCCCCGCGGCACGTGGGTGGTCTTGGAGGTCAGGGGATCGCCGTTGTGCAAATGGGTGTTGAAGTTGAACGTCGACTCAAGCGCGTGCACCCCGGCGATGAACCACCAGGGGATGCTGAGTTCACGCCCCACGGTGGCATATCGCGGCTTAAACTGAAGTGCCTTTGCGGCAATCTGGGTGATATTGCCCATCCGCTCAGTCCGTGGCTGCATGCCCACGAAATACTTCACGTACTCGTCTTTGAGGTCCGCGTAGTTGCGGCTGTCCGATGTTGTTGGCTGGCTGGTGATGGGTGTCACTGTGGGCCACTTGCGGATCGGCGCGTCTGGATCGGCGACGATCGCATCGGTATCGCTGGCATCGCCCGCCTTGCGCATACCGGTCGCATTGAGTTCGATGTGAATCCGGTTTGCTTCATTGAGTAGGAATTCAAGGCCAGGTGCGAAGCCAATTGTTCGGATCGCGCCGCGTAAGTTGTCCATTAGGTCAAGATAGACGATGGTCCCTTCAGTAAAGTCTTTAATAGCATCGGCCAGAAGAGCACGGTTGTGCGATTGGCGTAGTAATGTGATCTGGTCCACTTCATCGATAGTCTGCGCTTTATCAAGCGCCTCAGACAGTTTTTGGTCATCAATGAAATCTTGGGGCATAACGCCCTCCTACCCGGCGTTTATCAGTTACTGAAATCGGCGGCGTCAATTCGCGTGAAAAGCGCCAACAGCCCGGCAGATCGGCGGACCTCATCAACAGCACTGGGACGAATGCTGTTGTGCTCTGGGGCGGTCGGCGGCGGAACCTCTACGTGTGTGGAAGCGGCCACCAAAATGGCGATGGCAGCCCTACGCCTGTCGAGAAGAGTAACGAAGCTGCCGAGGCTGCCGTGGAATTCTCTGACGTCGCCGCGCGTCTGTTCAAGCTGCTCGCGGATGTTCGCCAAGCTTTCTTCGGCGCCCTCAATCTCAGCCGCGCGTTCGTCGGCTTCCCTAATCTCAGCCAGTCTAAGCTCAGCGATGCGTTCTTTGCCTTCTAAATCGATGATTTCCTCGTTTCGCGACAGCCTGTAGATCTCGTAGATGCGCGGTGTCTCCTCGATGAGGCCGGTAATCATGCTGTTGACCACAACCGAACCGTCGATCAGCGCTTGGCTTTGCTGTTCGGCGTCTTGGTGCTCAGCGATGCGGGTCATCAACCCGGCGATGATCCCAAAGCCGGCATCTGTGAGAGCGCGCGGCACGGGGATCGCATTATCGATCAGTTCTCTACCAAATTCTGCCGCAGCGCTGTTGCCAATCACGGTTTGTAGGATGGGGTGCAGCCGGCTAGCCTCCGCCTGGGCCGGCGCGACCTCGCCACGTCCCACGGCCTGAACGAGTGCTGCGTAGCCTTCGATGACCAGAAGCGCTGTGAGCCGTCCGTTGCGTGCTGCTTGTGCTGCGACAGGAGTCACGGCGACGCGGCGCGCGATCTCGATATCGAAACATTGGGGGACGCCCTCCTGCGGGGCACAGGGGCTGTCCTCGTCGGCCGTCAGCCGCGCCTCAATGATCGGGACGAGGGCGCCGTAGATCTTCTCTCCGAGCGTGATGACATCAGCCG
>CAKZYH010000391.1 GCA_937884725.1 uncultured Paracoccaceae bacterium | reverse complement strand
TTCTGTTCATCGACCTACGCGATCATTATGGCATCACGCAGGTGCTGGTGGACCCTGACTCGCCCGCATTCTCGATGGCTGAAACCGTGCGCTCCGAGTGGGTGATCCGGGTGGATGGCCGCGTGAAAGAGCGCGACGACGCCATGAAAAACGAGAAGATCGCCACCGGCGATGTGGAGGTTTATGCGCGGGAGATCGAGGTGCTGGGTGCGGCAAAGGAGCTGCCGCTGCCGATCTTTGGTGAGCCGGACTATCCGGAAGAGACGCGGCTGAAATATCGCTTCCTCGATCTGCGGCGGGAGACCATCCACGGCGATATCGTGAAGCGGATGCAAATCATCGCCTGGATCCGCCAGCGGATGACCCAAGAGGGCTTCATGGAGTTTCAGACGCCGATCCTTACGGCGTCCTCGCCTGAGGGTGCGCGTGACTTTTTGGTGCCCTCGCGGCTACACCCCGGCAAATTCTACGCGCTGCCGCAGGCGCCGCAGCAGTTTAAGCAGCTGATCATGATTGCCGGGTTCGACCGGTATTTTCAGATCGCGCCGTGTTTCCGCGATGAGGATGCGCGGGCGGACCGCTCGCCAGGTGAGTTTTATCAGCTCGACATTGAGATGAGCTTTGTGGAGCAGGAGGACGTGTTCCAGGCCGTGGAGCCTGTGCTGCGTGACCTCTTCATCGAGTTCGCCGACGGCAAGCCTGTGACGGAGGAGTTCCGGCGCATCCCCTACAAAGAGGCGATCGCGAAGTACGGGTCGGATAAACCTGACCTTCGCAACCCCATCGAGATGGCGGATGTGACGGAGCATTTCGCTGGCTCCGGCTTCAAAGTTTTTGCGGGGATGATCGAGAAAGATCCGCGCGTGAAGGTGTGGGCGATCCCCGCCGAGAGAGGCGGGAGCAGGGCCTTTTGTGATCGGATGAACTCGTGGGCGCAGAGCGAGGGGCAGAAGGGGCTCGGCTACATTTTCTGGCGTCGCGGCGAATACGAGGATCTGAAGACGGAAGAGTACAAGTCCGCGGAGGTCCATGAACTCCTGCGGCGTTCACAGGAAAGTGGAGACGGGTACGTTCGTTACCATTACAGCGAAATCCCGGTCCCTGGGGACGCGCCCGGTGCGGAAGGGGCCGGTCCCATTGCCAAGAATCTCGGTCCCAACAGGACAGAAGCTATTAGGTTGCAGCTTGGCTTGGGTGCAGATGATGCTGTCTTCTTCGTCGCCGGTCGGCCGGAGCAGTTCTACAAATTCGCCGGTGAGGCGCGGAACCGGATCGGTGATGAGCTGGGCTTGTCGGACAAGGACCAGTTCAAGTTTTGCTGGATCGTCGATTTTCCGATGTTTGAGGAAGACGACGACGGCAAAATCGACTTCTCGCACAACCCGTTCTCCATGCCTCAGGGCGGGCTGGAGGCGCTGGAGGGCGATCCGCTCAACGTGTCGGCCTATCAGTACGACATCGTGTGCAACGGCGTTGAGCTGTCGTCGGGTGCGATCCGGAACCACAAGCCGGAGATCATGAAGAAGGCGTTTGCACTCGCGGGCTATGACGAGAGTGTTTTGCGGGAGAAATTCGGCGGCATGCTGTCGGCGCTGGAGTATGGCGCGCCGCCGCACGGGGGCATCGCGCCTGGCATCGACCGGATCGTGATGCTGCTCTGCGGACGCGAGAACCTTCGCGATGTGACGC
>CAKZYH010000390.1 GCA_937884725.1 uncultured Paracoccaceae bacterium | reverse complement strand
AGCGCATCGAGGGCGACCAGTTCATCGTCCAAGTGCTGCCGGAGATGACCGTGAAATAGGTGCTAGATCGCGATCCGATCAGGTTGAAACAACCTGATCGGATGAAAACGCGGTCGCTCTTCAGTCTGGCGCATCATCTTTTCGATCTGACTGATGTAGGTAGATCGGATGATGCGCTAGCCAAGCTCAAAGGTGGTGATCCCAAACGTCTTCGCGATCGGCAGATCCGGCGCCATCCCCTTATACATCCGCGCCGTTTCAAACACCGCCGTCAGGCCATGGCGCTCCGCAAGTGCCACAGCTGCAGGATTGGTCTCGGGCACATCCAAAATGATCGGTCCAGGTGGCGCCTCCGCACAAAGGGCGAGAAAAATCACCTCCGCCGTCGCAGCATCATTGGCAAACAGCGGCCCAATCTTAGCGCCTTCCAAGCACGGCCGCAGCACGCCAAAGCCCTTCACCCTGCCATCGTCGATAACGCTGCGCACCACATGCCCGTCATTGGTCAGCCACGCCGCCATGAAGGTGCGCCGGTCCGCGGGAAAGAACTGCGCGTCGTAGTCCACGAGCTCGGCGGTCGAGGCCTCAGGCAAGCGCGGCGCCCCGCTGGGCGCTGGGCCCGCATAGCGAACGTTGCGATGGGCAAGAACGAAGCCTGAGCGCGCGTAGTTCGGTTGCTGATCCACGACGCCATCAAGCCCAACCGTCCGCCCGTCGAAGTGGTCCATGGCAGCGTTCCAAACCGCAAGCCCGTGGCCGCGCCCGCGTGCCTCTGGCTTTGCGATGTAGAATCCCAGAAAGCCGTACGTCTCGCCATATCGCACCGCGGAAATGCACGAGACGGGCTCGCCGTCCTCAAACGCCATTAAAAACCCAGCAGGATCAGCACCATGAAAGGCGGCGGCATCCCTCTTGCCGGGGTTCCACCCCTCAGCGGCTGCCCAGCTGATCGCGACCTCCAAGTCGTCTCTGGTCATCGGCCGGATCTGTCGGGCCATTGCGCGTCCTCCAAGACAGTGAGCACTCTGCTGTCACCAGCTGACGGGCCGATGGTGACCGGAGTTGGGCTGTTTCGGACGTCTACGCGAACGGTGCAACCGCGGTCTGGCGCAAAAAAAAAGCGCCGGCGGCCATGGAGGGCCGCCAGCGGCTCATCGCCAGTGTGGTGTGATCATATCACGAAGCTTTGCAACGGCGGGAAGCCGTTAAACGCCACCGATGCGTACGTCGTCGTGTAGGCCCCGGTCCCACCGATTAAAAGCTCATCGCCTATCTCCAAGCTGATCGGGAGCGGATATGGCTTTTTCTCGTACATCACATCGACCGAATCGCAGGTCGGACCGGCGAGCACCACCGGCGCCACCGCATCCTCCTCACGACCCACCGCCTGAATGGGGTACCGGATCGCCTCGTCCATCGTCTCAGCAAGTCCGTTAAACTTGCCAATGTCCAGATACACCCAGCGGATGTCGTCCTTTGCCTTTTGCGATACCAAAATGACCTCGGATTTGATCACCCCGGCGTTGCCCACCATGCCGCGGCCCGGCTCGATGATGGTTTCCGGGATCCGGTTGCCGAAATGGCTGCGGATCGAAGCGTTAATAGCCTGGCCATACTCGCCTTCACCCGGGATCTCTTCCAGGTACTTGGTCGCGAATCCGCCGCCCAGATTGACCATCCTCAGCTCAATCCCGCGGTCCGACAGGGTGCGGAAAATGTTCGCCGCCGATGCCAATGCCTCATCCCAAGCGTGCGGGTTCTTCTGCTGCGAGCCCACATGGAACGACACCCCGTAGGCGTTCAGACCTTGCCGATGCGCATGCTCCAGCACACCCACTGCCATGTCGGGCTCGCACCCAAATTTGCGGCTCAGCGCCCACTCCGCGCCGTCGCCATCGCACAGGATCCGGCAGAACACGCGCGCGCCCGGCGCCTGACGGGCGACCTTCTCGACCTCCGCCTCGCAGTCGACGGCAAACAGCGATACCCCGCGGGTAAATGCGGCGGCCACATCCCGCTCTTTCTTGATCGTGTTGCCGAACGAAATCCGCTCAGGCGACGCGCCTGCGGCGAGCGCCATGTCGATCTCCTGCACCGAAGCGCAGTCGAAGTTCGAGCCAAGTTCGGCCAAAAGCTCCAGAATTTCCGGCGCCGGGTTGGCCTTCACGGCATAAAAAATCTTGCTGTCAGGCATCGCCCGCTCAAACGCCAAATAGTTTGAGCGCACAACGTCAAGATCCACCACAAGGCATGGGCCGTCTGGGCGGTGGCGTCGGAGGAAGTCACGGATGCGGTCAGTCATCGCGGTAACCCTTGTCAAAAGTTACAGCGTCGGCACGACAATCACCCGCGCCGCGGTGGAGGCGGCAGACGGGCGTCGGCGCACCGAAGGCCCTTCCCAGCGGGTGAGGGCACAGCGCGTCACAACGGTCCGCACGGGATCGGCAAAGCCGGCCGGCGGGGCGAATGGACGAGTTCTTCGCCGCCGGAGGGCGACGTCAAAAACGTCCGGTGAATGCTAGCGCTTTGGTGAAATTCACCGCACGCCTGGCAAAGATGTAGTCGCCTCTTCAGTGACCCCGGCCTATGGACGGCCGGCAGAGACCAAAAAAGCCCTCTACGTCGTTGCTTCAAGTCGCGCTGCGTTCGGCCTATTGGTGGCTCTCCGCCACCCATCTGCCGCCCGCAGGGTCCGGTATCACTCCGGAAGACCGGTCATTGCCCCGCGTCGAAACCCCACCGACAACCGTCGTATTGGCAGCATCTTCGCGATGACCGGCACGCGACCACAGGCACGTGCGAAATTGGGCACGCGCTATATGCCAGCGACCGGTGGAAAAAACAACCCATCGACGATGGAAAAGCCGCACTTTTTGCGCCTGCACAGATGTCGCTTCCCAAGTGAACCCACTTGCCCTTAATCGGCGCCATGACGTTGTTCCTGGTCATCACGGCCATCGCCCTCATCATGATCTGCATCGCGTTGGTGGAAGCTGCCGCCGCGCGCCTCGCGCTGCCGCAGTCGCTCACCCTCGCCGCGCTCGGCGTGGCGCTCGGCCTGGTGTCGCTCCTTGGCGGCGATGTCGAGCTCCTCGCCCCCGTCGCGGCCCTATTCGCCGCAATCCCCATCTCGGCGGAAGGGCTGACCCTCCTCCTGCTGCCGCCGCTCCTCTTCCACGCCGCGCTCAAAGTGGACGCGCGGCGCATGGTCGACGATGCCGCACCCATCGCGATCCTGGCGGTGGTCGCCATCTGCCTCACCACCTTCGCGGTCGGCTTCGCGCTCGCTCCGCTCGGCCTTCAGCCGCTGGTGGTCTGCCTGCTGGTCGGCGCCATCGTCTCCACCACCGACCCGCTCGCGGTCCTGTCGATCTTCCGCGAAGTCGGCGCGCCGGCCCGGCTGGTCCGCATCATCGAGGGCGAAAGCCTTCTCAACGACGCTGCCGCCATTGCGCTCTTCACCATCCTCCTCCTCGCGATCGAGGGGGTGCCCGTGAACACGTGGAGCGGCTTGAAACTCCTTATGGTCGCCGGCCTTGGTGGCGCTGTTACCGGTGTCGCGCTCGCCGTCGCATTCACGCCCCTCATGGCGCTGACCCGCAATCATCCACCGGCCCTGATGAGCGTCACAACGGCGCTTCCCTATCTCGCCTGGATCATCAGCGAAGAGTTTTTGGGCGTCTCGGGCGCGCTGGCGGTTGTCGCGGCCGGCCTTGTGACCGCAAGCCGCGCCGATGCCGGCCGCGCTCCCAAGGCCTGGCGCCACACCCGCGAAATCTGGGAGCAGGTCTCCTTCTGGGCCAACTCGCTGGTGTTCGTGCTCGCCGCCTTCCTCGCCCCGCGCCTCCTCGCCGGCATCACCGTGGAGGTCGCTGTTGCGGCGGCCGTCGCCCTCGCCGCCGTGTTCGGCACGCGCGCCCTCATGCTGTGGGGCCTCTTTCCGGTCGTCACGCGCCTGGCCCTTGCCGAGCGCGTCAGCCACCGCGCCCGCGTCCTCCTCCTGTGGGGCGGCCTGCGCGGCGCACTTACCCTCGTGCTCGCGCTGGCTGTCACGGAAAACGAGGCCGTGCCGGAAGACGCACAAACCTTCGTCGCCGTCCTCGCCACCGCCATCACGCTCTTCACCGTGGTGGTCAACGGCGCGACGCTTCAGCCGCTCACCCATGCCCTCGGCCTCCACCGCCTCAGCGCCTTCGACAGGCAGCTGGGGCAGGGCGCCCGTGCTCTCGCAGCCGACACCGCGCGGCGCCGCCTCGAAGCCGCTGCCGCCGATTTCGGCATTGAACCCTCCGCCGCCGAGGAGGCGATCACCAACCAGCGCCGCGAGCACCCCGAAACGGGCTCTGTCCCCGTGGCCTTTAAGGAGCGTGTGGAACTCGCGCTCGTGGTCCTCGCCCAAGCCGAACGCAGCCAGCTCACCCGGTTTGGCGAAGACTCCATCATCCGCCCCGCCATCGCCGAACGGCTCCATCGTGAGGCCCAGCGGCTCGCGGAAGCGGCAAGGGGAGGCGGGCGCCGCTCTTACCTCAAGTCCGCCCGTACCGCCCTCGACTACCCGCCGCTCTTCCGCGTCGCTCTCGCGGTGCACAGGCAGACGGGTTGGCGTGGGCCGCTCGCGGGCGCACTGGCGGATCGGTTCGAACTTCTCACCGCCCGGCGCATCCTCCTGCGCCGCCTTGCCCCGTTCGCCGAGGCTCGCATCGCACCGGTGCTCGGCGAGCGCGTGGCCAAACTGTGTCTCGGCCTCCTGGAGCGGCGCGGCCGCGCGCTCAGCACAGCCCTCGACGCCCTCGCGCTGCAATATCCCCTCTACGCAGCCGGCCTCGAGCAGCGCCTTCTCCAACGCATCGCCTCTCAAGAGGAGCTGCGCGAATATCGCATGCTCCAGAATGAAGGCCTGATCGGCACCGAAGTCTCCTCCGCCCTCGACGCTGAGCTGCGGCAGGTGAACCGCCGCCTCGACCGTGCCCTCACCCTCGACCTTGCCGTCGACAAGCGCGCAATGGTCGCCAAAGTGCCCCTCTTCGCATTGCTCCCCGAGGCCACGCTCGACGTGATCGCCAAAACCCTGCGCGCCCGCCTGGCTGTTCCCGGCGAGCGCATCATCCGCCGCGGCGATTGGGGGGAGAGCGTCTTCTTTATCGCGAGCGGCGCGGTGGAGGTCGACACTGGCGCCATAAAAGTGCGGCTCGGCCCTGGCGCGTGCGTTGGCGAATTGGCGGCCTACTTCGGCTCCCGCCGCAACGCCGATGTCACCATGCTCGGCTATGGTGATTTGTTGGTGCTCGACGGAAAGGCATTTCGCGCGCTGCTCGCCGAAAACGACGCGATCCGCGCGGAAATCGACGCTCTCGCCGCCAAGCGCGCCGGCGCACCGGCTCCACGATGGACCGCCGACGCCGTGTAGTGCGTTGCGCTTGCAACCCTCTCTGGACAGCGGCGACGGGCTTGGTTAGAGAAGCGCCTCGGCGGTGTGGCGAACAGCCCGCCCCCGGATGCCCGGGTAGCTCAGTTGGTAGAGCATGCGACTGAAAATCGCTGTGTCGGTGGTTCGAGTCCGCCCCCGGGCACCATTGGTCCCAATGAACCGAAATGAACGGCGACAACGCCGCGACTGAGCCAGCCGCGTGGCTTCAAGGTGTAGCATTAGGAAAGCCCGAAGAAGACGGTTGTTGATCCGACAACGCCTCAATGGGGCGCAGAAAGCAATTGTGTCGAGCAACGCTGCCAGCGGCCAATTCAAACTCGTCGGCCAGCCGTGCTTTGACTGTGCGGCTCTGCCTTATCGACTCACGAACGATAGACCGGTGACGCCTTCAGTTTAACTTCGGCAGAACGCTTGCAGTATGCAGGGTTCCGGCAGACCAAGGTAGAGGGTGTTTCACAATGTTTGAGTGGTTATCCCGATGGCTCAAGAAAGAGCAGACACCTTTGGTGAAGGCAACTGTCCAGACGAATGTTGAGGAGGAAACAGACGACCTCATTGCAGCGCTCCTGACCTCGCCAATTGAGGGGACTTTCACCGCGGGCGTCGCCCTCGAACCAAGCTGGGCACAGGATGCGCTGGTGGCCGCGGGTGTTATTGATCCGCCAGCGCCCGAGCAAGGTCGCTCAGGCAAGGTCGCGTTTAACAGCTACTTCGTGAATACTATGTATGAAGGCGAAACCTTGTACATGCCGCTGTGGAACTACTGGGTTCGCACGGCAAGCTACCAATTTGATGTGGATGAAAGGTTCGGCGATCGGAGGGGCCGCTTTTTCGTCAACGCCGACGATGACAGCGCCGACACCAACGCCCTGGTCAGCGCCATCAATCCTCCGCAGCTCGTCACCACCGATGCGGACCGCCGCGATCTCCTATACGGTGTCTTTGATTGGCTGTCCGATCACACGACGTTGCTGATGAGCGACACCGCCAAGCTGGGCGGCGAAAGTTATGACGAGATCTATGCTGATGCCAAGCAGCGTGGAGGTTGGCCGGAACTGAGCGAATACGCCAACTGCTTTGTCCGGCATGGGAAAATCGGCTGGGCGGCCTGCTTCTCAAAAGCTCATGTGATGGCCAACATCTTGGTCCGGTGCGGCATGCCGCGTTGGCGCATCGGTATCGCCTATGCCCACCACACCGAAGGCGGCGCGCCGCCGACTGCCTCACACGTCTATGTCGCGGTCTACAACTTCGACGCATGGTGGGTCGTTGACCCAACATTCGCCCAACCGTCCCACCCAAGGATCGTTCCCGCATTCGCTGAGTTCGCTCGGCGTGGTTTACCGGTGCCGGATGGCGTCGACATCATGCGGTTTGCGCTCGTTGACTATCAAAAACCTTTCCAAATTTCTGTTCCAGGGGGCTCTGTTCTCACCCATGTCCCGTTTTTGGGAAGGAAGCCGCCGCAACGTGCTCGTTCCTAGAGCACTTTGGGCTAACAGGATGCGCAGGCGGGTTAGTTTCAAGCGAAAGCTGTTGAGCCACAATCAGCAGCCGTCAGGCCTGAGCCGAAACTGCAAGCCAGCATGCCAACACATGTCGGTAGGTTCGGCAACGCCACGGTTCTGACCTACTCGCCGAGGTGGGCCCATTCTTTCTCAGGCCAGTAACGTCCGGGCGGCTGGGCGCGCTGACCAAAAATGTCGGTCCCAATGCGCACCATAGTGCTCCCTTCGGCAATGGCGACCTCAAGGTCAGTACTCATCCCCATCGAAAGGTGCCTAAGCTCCACACCGCTGATAGAAGCGTCGTTTACTTCGTCACGCAGCTCCCGCAGCTTTGAGAGGCTATCGCGAGACAGCACGGGGTGAGGCGCGAGAAGGCCGACCGTCATTAGCCCGCGCACCCTCAAGTGGGGGAGGGCGGCGATCGAGCGTGCGAACGGTACCGCCGCTCCAGGATCCATGCCGAACTTACTGACCTCGCCAGATGTATTGAACTGCAAGAATACATCCAGCGTCCGGCCCCGATCTTTACAAAGGCGGTCAAGCTTTTGCGCAATAGACAGCCGATCAATCGACTGGATGCAGCTCACATGATCAAGGGCTTTAGCCGCCTTGTTCGACTGAAGGTGCCCAATCATGTGGCGCTCAATCTGCAAATCTTCAAAAGCTGGCGCCTTCTCAACCAACTCCTGCACGCGGTTCTCTCCAATCGGAAACGGACCTTGGGAGAGTGCCTCAAGAATCAGCGCAGGCGGTTGTGTCTTTGTCGCCAGAAGCAGCGTCACGTCACCGGGATCACGGCCGCAATCCTGACACGCGTTCGCGATCCGTGATCTGACAACTGCGATGTTCTGGGCAATACTCGTCATGACGATGCAGCCAAAGAGTTTTCAGATCGCGGCGATGGCGCGCCACACCGATACTTCGTCGGACTGCGAAACATGCCCTGGATCATGAAATCTCACCCTGCTTTATGTCTGAGATCGGTGCCGAGCGCTGCGCCCCGTCGCGCCGCCAGCCATAAACCGCCCCGATCGTTGCGACACAGCAGAACGAAACGATTACAACGATGACGCTCATTTCATTCGTTAGAACAAACATTTGACCGGCAAGGATCGGGAAGCCGAAAACTCCGATAAGATGCGCAATGACCAAAAGCTGTAAAGACTGCGCGACAACGTTCGGTGGGGCTTGGTTGGCGCCGAGCGTCTGCACGATCGGAGACGAGACGCCATACCCAAGCCCGAAGCCGACACCGACCAGGATGTAAAGAGCTAAGTTGTTCCCAGAAATGGCGAAAGTAAGAACGGATGCGGTCATGATCGCATACAGCGCCAGTGTCATCCACCAAGCATTGGCTGGTGTGAAATGCGGGCTGAGCAATAGTCGAAAAACGACCGCTGCGGCCGTATAAGCACTAAAAAACCACGCAAAATCGAGACCGCGCGTCTGCGCGAAGATCGCCTGGAACGCGTTCAGGCCAGAAAACACGCACGCGGTGGTAAAGGTCAGCGCGATGGGCAGAAGCGCGCGAGATGTCACAACAGCGCGAAGGCCCGTCCATGTCAGCGCGTCAGTCTTCGCCACCGATCCAGACAGCGACCGGATCGGGCCGCGCAAGGTTTGGTAGATCAGCCCGCCCAAAAGACACAGTGCTGCTGAGATGAGGAACGCGGCAGAAACACTGCCTGTCGCGCGCGTCACCGCGGCCCCCCAAACCGGCCAGAGGCCAAAGCCAAGCATCACCGCGACTGAAAGGAGAGCGTAGACCCGAAAGCGGCTCTCCGGCGTTGTCATCCGGGCGAGAACTGCAAGCTTGAATGCAAAGTATAATCCCCAGCCGAAACCATAAACAATACTCGCCACCCAAGCCATGGGCCCGATCTCGTCGACCCAATCGTAGACAAACAGTCCAGCAGCGATCAGGAGGGCCGCAAGACCCAGCGCCCTAATCTGACCGATCCGGTCGGAGATGCGGCCTGAGATCAGGATTGTCGTGACAGCAACGACCCCGACGATGGATTGCAGCGTGCCAACATCACGAGCGTCGCCCCCTAATTCCTGGACACGCAGTGGAAGCATGAGGATCATCCCATAGCTGCCTGCCAGGAGCAGCGAGGCAAGCAGAAACAACCCAATAACAACCCGTGGCGATATGAACACAGCTTAGCCTTCCACCTCGGTCGCACCTTAAGAAGGGAATTGGCCTGTAGAAACATCCAGATCTGTCATATCCAATAAGGCCAATCTAATCGAGGCGTGTCGGATTTGATCCAACCGCGTGCCCAACGGGAGGCCGGCACTGCCGCAACACACCCACCGCCCATTCGCTCTGGTCGCGATCCGGCAGACCGCTCATGGCCAAACTCGGGCGATATGAGCGGGACGTTGTCTGGCATTATGAGATATCGTGTGATCAGTGAATGAATAACGCCAAGCTCGATGCAGCGATCCTCTCACTGTCGCTTGACCGGGGTTCCAAAACTCCGCTGCAAAGTCAGCTTCTGCAATCGTTGCGCGATCTTGTACACGCCGGTCGCTTGGTGCCGGGAGGCCGGCTGCCTTCAAGTCGAAGCCTTGCCCAAGAACTGGGAGTCTCGCGCGTGACAACAACGGCCGTCTACGACCAGCTCATAGCAGAGGGTTACTTGGAAAGCCGGCAACGCTCGAGCGTCTATGTTTCCGCTAATCTACCCGATGCCCCAATCCGAACGCGCAAATTGAACATTGAGCGTCAGGGAGAAACGTTGCCTGGGAACCAACCCGTCCAACCCTTCAGCTTTGGCTATCCCGACCTGGCCGCGTTTCCATACCGGGATTGGACGCGGATCAATGATCGGGTTTGGCGTGCGCCTGCGAAGAGCATTTTGGGTCAGTCTCACCCCATGGGGTTCGGACCGCTTCGAAGCGCAGTCGCCTCCCATCTGCGAGAGTGGCGTGGGATCGAGTGTACCGGACACCAGGTTGTCATCACATCGGGTCTCGTCGATGCGCTGGAGTTGATTTCCGATGCAATACTGACGAAGCCCAGCAATTTCATTATCGAAGAGCCGGGACACAGAATTCTGAGCGATGCTCTCACCGCAAGCGGAATGACCTGCATTCCCGTGCCGGTCGATCAGTACGGATTTAATCTTGCAGCAGCCGATGTCGATCATCACAGGCCCGTGGCGGTCGCCGTCACCCCATCACGCCAACATCCCCTTGGCATGACGTTAACCTTTGCCCGCCGGCTGGAGCTCTTGGATTGGGCGAAGAACAACGACGGCCTCATCCTCGAAGACGATTACGACGGAGAGTTTCGGTATCAGGGGCAACCACTGCCAGCGATGATGAGTTTGGATGAAGGGCAAAGTGTTATTTATATCGGGAGCTTCTCGAAAGTCATGTTCCCAGGTTTGAGACTGGGTTACATGGTTTTGCCCGATAACATGCTCTCAGCAGTTGCGGACGCGCTGGTGCTCCGGGGGCCAAGGGCAGCGGTTATCGCTCAGCCAGTGCTTGACGAATTCATCCGCAGTGGCGCGTTGGCGACCCATATTCGACGCATGCGCCGACTATACAGCGAGCGTCAAAGTGCATTGCTTGCCGCGCTAGACGCACACGCATCAGGTCTATTAAACGCCCGCTCAGAGCCTGGCGGCATGCACCTGGTCGCAGGATTGGCGCCACGCCTCGCTGCTAAGATGACCGACGAAAACATCTCGCGCCTGGCCCAAAGCATCGGTGTAAAGGTGACGCCACTGTCCAGCTTTTACTTCGCGAGCCCAGCGCGGCAAGGCTTGGTCATGGGCTACGCAGCGTTCGAACCGCACGAGATCACCCAAAACGTGCAGAGATTGTCGCAAGCTCTTCGCGAGCGTGTTCAATAACGTTGCGTGATGGCGAGTGATCCGCGCCCCTTCGTCGGCCGCGCCCGTCCCGCCTGTGGCACTACGGAATTCTATAGCTAGTGAACGCCCGCTCGCTCCCTTAGCGTGACAGACATTTAAGTCTGGAAGGCGAACAGCGATGCGGAATTCGGTACGGCTCCTGTCGGCATTCATCCTGTGGATGCTTGGCGTAACGGCAGCCTCCGCTGCAGCATGCATCACCGGTCAGGGCGCAGCGGCGAACGACACGCTCTTCCAGCTCGATCAGGTGCAGGTGGGCCAATGCAGTGTCGTCGTTTCCGGCAGTTGCCGCGGAAGACCGTGTCTTGCGCCTGCCAAAAGTTTGGACGGTTGGGTCGCGTCACGGCCCGATGTAAATCCACACAGCACCTTCCAGGTTGCGTCATCAGACAGCGCCACCCTGCGCCTCGCGAGCAACGCGTCAGAAGGCCTCTCCGATACGCTCAACTACAACATCACCGGTGGTGAAGGCGTCGCTTCGATGGGTGGGCGGCAGATCAACATGCCCTTCGAACCCGGCGGCCAGATCATCTTCAGCCGCGCAAGCAACAACACATACAGCTTCATCACCCCGATCTCACCGAATACCATCACCCTTTCTCAAAGCGGGGGCACCTGGAACGGGAAAGACTCGACGTGGGCCGGCCTCCCGATGGAGCTTGTCTATGACGTGGCGGATTTGGGCGCGGGGGAGACCTCGTTGCGCATTTACGGGTCCGGCCCCATGGCCACCGTCGATCTGACCATGCTGCTATCGCTGCAAGGTGGACCGCGTCCTGCTCGCCCCGCCAACCCTCCAGCCTCGACGACGCCAGCACGACGGCCTTCGCCGGTGTCGCGGGAGAACAACGCCCCATCAAGTCCAACGATTGCGCGATCCGACTGCGGCCGGCTAGAGGACGTTGAAAACGCTGTCCGAGCCATGGGGAACGCGGCCGCCATCGCCGAGGTCGAACGGATCAAGCGAGAGGTCGGGTTCACGCCCACAGGAAATGTCACCAACGGGATGTGTGTGTCTGCCCGCGCACGAATTCTTGAGGCTGGCCTTCTTGATGCTCAACCGACGCCCACCGGGCCTTCCCAAAGCGATCAATCGGCCTGTGGCCGAATGGAAGCGGCCGAGAACCGTGTTCGCGCCACCGGGAATCAGCGCGCAATTGCCGCGATGGAGCAGATCAAAAGAGAGGTTGGCTTCACCCCAACCGGGAACATCACGAACGGGATGTGTGAGTCGGTCCGCGCGCGGATCATCGCGGCTGGGCTCCAAAACCCGACCCAAGCTCAGCCGGCGCAGGGAACACCCGCCCGCGAATTTTGCGGCACGTTAAGGCGGGAGGCTTCTGGCATCCTGCGCAGTGGCGATGGCGCTTTAAATGACCGCCTACTTGAGAGCCTTGTTCGAAACCAAATCTTCGCTCTCAGTGAAGCGGTTGACGAAGCGTTGTGCGCCAACGTGCTGGCTGAACTCGGCATCAGTGCACCGACGCCGAGCGTCACACCCCAAAATCTCCCGCTCCAACAGGGTGAAGACCCCATCACGATGATCGAAGGTGGCCGGGAAGAAATCCCCGGTGCAGAGGGAGATTTCGCCCCGCTTCCCATAGCCCCGGCACGCACGACCACTCACGCGCGAAATGATACCGCGAACACGCAGGCCATCGACGGTGACATCTGCGCGACGGCGAACCAAGCCGTCATCATGATTGTCGCCGCGGGATCCGTCCCAGAAATGCGGCGTTTATCCGAACTCCTCAATCAGTACAAACTGAACGACAAGTTTAACAACCCACCAGCCTGTCAAGCAATGTTGGACACCTTGTTCGCCGAAGGTGTTCTGTGATGGACCTTGCGCGCACGTTCATCTTGGCACTGTTTGCCTGTTATTGCGCTTTCATCGCTCAACCCGCCAGCGCCAACCAAACTCACACGTTCGCTGTCGTGTTTGGCGTTTGGGCTCTTGAAGGTGAAGGCGGCGAGAGCCTGGGCTTCATGGACGTTTATGAAGTTAGCGTCGACGCCCCGGGGCTTTCCGGGAGGCTTTTTGCCAATGCCGGGTTCTTTGATGCTTCCGCGGATATGACCGGAAACGTCCATATCAACACGAGGGAGGCGTTCGTCTTCGACATCCTCTTTGAAAACACGCAGTCCGGGGCAAGGGCCGACGGAAGGCTGCTCCTCTCCTTGAAAGGGACCGATCGCGACCGGCTAAACGGGTCCATTGAGGTCGACAACCGGTTTTTGCTGGTCACGCTCCGTCGGCAGCCGGGCAAGACTGTTCAACCCCAACCCGTGCCCAGCCAAACCCAAACGCAAACTCCGCGTGCGAACATCCCAGCAGCGCCCGAGACGTTTGACCTGCCGGGTACGGGTGTCACCGGCCCCGCCTATCGGCTTCGCAACGTCCCCGCCAACCGCCAGCTGCGCATCAGAACCGGGCCCGACCGGTCCACCCAAGTGGTCGGCCAAATGCCAGCGGCAGAACAAGAGATCCTCGTCCTGTCGTGCACGCCCGAGATCGATCCTGTGCGCTACGATCAGACCTCGCGCGAAGGAAAACACGAGATGCTCGGCGGCGTGTGGTGCCAGATACAAACCCGATCAGGTCTGCGCGGCTACGTCCTCGGCCGCTACCTCGACCCAATCCTTTAGGAGAGCAAACCTCCATGAAGCTGATCGTCGCCCTGATGTCTTTGCTGCTGAGCTTGTCTGTCGCAGACGCGGCGGAATTCTATAGCCACAACGGCTCCCTCATGCGCGTGGATCTCACCCAAGGACGAGGCGTCGCGATATACTACGAACGCCCCCGCAAAAGCCTTGCCCGTATAGGAATTCGGCCCGGCCAAGTTCTGTTCGAAGGGCGTACTAACGGCGCAGGTTATTTGGAGGGCATGAGCCGTCTATTCTCATCTCGGTGTGGTGAGATCGATTATTTCGTCTATGGAGACTTTACGCCGGGGCGCCCCTTTCGCCTGGATGGCGTCATGCCTGTGCGCGACCGAAGCACCTGCGCGATCATCGACAACGTCCACACCGCAGACACGCCAAGCGGCAGTCTTGTTTTCACACCCGCCAGCGCGCCTGAGCCGTCCCGCCAAGCCCAAACGCGGGCTCCATCATCGGGCCTCGCGTGCGTGACCAGAGTGCGGCCCGGCAGCACGCTCAACATGCGTGCCGGGCCATCAACGGCGTATGGAGTGGTGGCTGAAATTCCGGCTAACGATTGCGATGTGGAGATTGGCCCAACTTGCCGGGGCGACTGGTGCGGTGTGCGCCATCAGGGGCCGCAAGGGTCCGTCGGCTGGGTCAACACCACCTACCTCAGGTCTCGTTAACTCTCATCGAACCGGTGTACGCTCAAAGCGCGTAAGTAAACTCAAACACTCTGTCCTCAACCGGGCCGACTTCGATCGTTTCTTCCACCTGTTCCCGGTTCCCATCGAACCGATATTCGAT
>CAKZYH010000389.1 GCA_937884725.1 uncultured Paracoccaceae bacterium | reverse complement strand
AGGAGCCGATCACCGAGGGGTTCGTCTCGCTGCTGGAGCCGTTCATCGACACGGTCGTCATCTGCACCATGACAGCGCTGGTGATCGTCATCTCCCAACAGCTCATCATCGATCCCGAAACTGGCCGCTACACGCTGAATGAAGCGGGGACCGCCATCGCCACGGTCGGCGACGTATCGGGGGTCGCGCTCACCTCAGCAGCCTTTGAGTCCGGCATCAGCTGGTTCCCCTATGTGCTCGCGATCGCCGTGGTGCTCTTCGCCTTCTCCACCATGATTTCTTGGTCCTACTACGGCCTGAAAGCATGGACGTACCTGTTCGGCGAAGGCAAAGTCGTGGAACTCATCTTCAAGCTGATCTTCTGCGTCTTCGTCGTCATTGGCGCAGCGGCCAGCCTTGGCCCGGTAATCGACTTCTCCGACGCCGCCATCTTCGCCATGGCGGTGGTCAACATCATCGCCCTCTACTTCCTGATGAAGGTGGTGCGGGCCGAACTCGCCTCCTACAGCGCACGTCTGAAGTCCGGCGAGATCAAGAAATTCAAAAGCTGACCAACGCAGCAAACCCGCCGCGGCCTATCAGTCGGCCGCGGCGACGCGAAACGCCATCCGCAACTCAAGCTTCGGCTGGCGTCACCCCCTCCATCTTGCCGCCCCAAAGTTGCGCTGTAAGCTCTGGTGCGGCCCAACGGTCCCAGCGGTTCCCAAGGGGCCTCCGAACGGAAGAAGCGCCATGACACCACCCATCCGCTCATTGATCTTATCGGCAACGCTCATCGGCCTCACCGGCCCCGCCCTTGCCGACACCACCGAAGTGAAGTGGCGCGAAACGGTCCGCGTGGACAAGGCGGGAGAGCACTGCGTCGACGACCCCAACTGCTTTAACCGCTACCACCCTGAAATACCGATGGTCGCCCGCGCCAACCCCGGCGACCTCATCATCATCGAAACCCGCGATGCGCTCGACAGCGACCTGACGCTTGACTCCACGGTCGACGATCTCGCCGCCGTGGACCTCAACTTCGTCCACCCCATGACCGGCCCGATCCACATCGAAGGCGCCGAGGCCGGCGACGTTCTCGCCATCACGCTGGAGGACATCGAGCCCGACCAGTACGGCTACACCGTCATCGTGCCGGGCTTTGGCTTCCTGCGCGATGAGTTCACCGAGCCGCACATCGTGAACTGGCGCCTGTCGCGCACCCACGCCGTGTCCGACCAGATGCCGGGCGTTGCCGTCCCCTACGAGGCCTTCATGGGCTCGGTCGGCACCATGCCCGGCCCCGACGAAGTCAGCACCTGGCTCGCCCGCGAAGCGCAGCTCGCGGCCGTCGGCGGCATTGCGCTGCCGCCCCAACCCATCGGCGGCCTGCCGGCGGAGGTCTGCGGCCCTAACGGTTCGCACAAGGATGAATGCCTGCGCACCGTCCCGCCGCGGGAAAACGGCGGCAACATGGACGTCCAGCAGATGCAGATCGGCACCACTCTGCTGGTCCCCTGCTTCATCGACGGCTGCGGCCTCTTCGTCGGCGACGTGCACTACGCGCAGGGCGACGGCGAAGTCTCCGGCACCGCCATCGAAATGGGCGCCGTCGTGGCGCTCCGCACAGAAATCCGCAAAGGCGAAGGCGCCAACATCACCGCGCCGGAAGTCGAAGGCACCACCCAAATCAAGGACATCGAGCCTTCAAAGTTCTACCAAACCGTCGGCCTGCCCCTGAAGCCCGCCGGCGAAATCCCGCCCACCCACGAATACCTGTCGTCCGACGTCATCGCCGATCTCACCAACATGAGTGAAGACCTCATGGTGGCGGCCCGTGACGCGCTCGGCCGCATGCTCGACTACATCGAGCGCGAGTACGGCCTCACCCGCGAGCAGGCCTACATCCTCGCATCCGTCGCTGTGGACCTTCGCATCGGCCAAGTGGTGGACGTGCCCAACTACGTGGTCACTGCGGTCCTCAACGAAGACGTGTTCGTCGACGAATGATCGACCGCCGCATTTTTTGCCTCGGTTTCCTGACCGGCACCATGACCGCCGCGCTCCCAAGCGTGGCGGTTGCCCACACACCCTACCGGCAGTGGGTCGTCTATCGCCGGAAGCACTTGATGATCGGCTGCCACCGCAACGACGACACCGGCTACGCGCTCGCCAAAGAGCTTGCGGCCTACTTGGTGGAGCACCTGCCGTCCTCACGCGCCCGCGTCGCCCGCGCGCCCTCCGCGGTGCGCCTCGCCGGCCTCCTCGCCACCGATCAGCTCGACATCGCGGTCCTGTCCCGCGTCGACGCCATGGAAATGGGCAACGGCGATGAAGGTTATGAATCAGTCGGCGCGGTCGACCTCGTCTACCTCGCCGACCTCACGGGCGGCTACTTCATGATGGCCCACCAGCGCCTCAATACCGACCACGCGGGCCTCATCGCCGAAGCGGTCGGCGACTGGCGAACCGAGAACCGGTCGGGGTAGAGCGTTTCTCTGTCATGTTGGATCACGCGATGAGCATCAGCGGCTGTCTGGCAAGGAGCGCCGCGCAGGGCGTAGCGGCACTACGGCCAAGTGGCGCGACACGGTCCAGGCGGCCGCTGATGCTCACCGAAGGCGGCGT
>CAKZYH010000388.1 GCA_937884725.1 uncultured Paracoccaceae bacterium | reverse complement strand
CGGCTGTGGGCGTACTATCTCGCGAATGTCGAGATGATCGACGCCAAGATCGGTGAACTGTTGGCGGCGCTGAAGGCCCGCGGTTATCTCGACAACGCTGTGGTGCTCTTTGCGTCCGATCATGGCGACTGCATGGGCGATCACGGCCAGATCCAAAAGTGGTCCATGTACGACGAGATCACGCGGGTGCCGCTGGTCGCATGGTCACCGGGGCGGTTCGGTGCGGGGCGACGGGTGGATGGATTGTGCCAGCTGTTCGATCTTGGCCCGGCGATCTTGGAGCTTGCTGGATGCAAGGTGCCGGAGAGTTTTGAAGCCGAGAGCCTCTTGCCGGCCATGGAGGGGCACGACTGGACCCCGCGCCGCCACGTGTTTTGCGAACAGGCAGGGGATGTGAACCTCACGGGAGCGTCGTTCATCACGATGGTGCGCTCGGCAACGCACAAGCTGGTGCACTTCAAGGGCATCGATGAAGGGCAGCTTTTCGACCTTGAGGCGGACCCGCGTGAGGTCGACACGCTATGGGACTCGGCGGCTCACGCGCCGATCAAGGAGGAGCTTCTTAACGTGTTGCGCGACTGGCTGATCGACAGCAATGTGCACACCCGGGACTGGGCCGCGCCTTATCGTTGAGCGGGGCGCGGGTTGCTCGCTAGGCGCCGGCACGGCAGTCAGCCACCGCAGTGAGTGGGGAAGCGGTTAAAGCACTCGCGGTTTAGTGGGTGGGGAAGTACCGCGTGTCGATTTGTGTTTTCAGCGTATTTTTCACACCGGATGATTTCTGACGGGCGGCGATCCGCGCCAGAACACCGACAGCGCGCTCACCGGTGCCTTGCGTTTCGGCCTCGTTGATCTGTTGGACGCGAGGTGCTTCATCGCGCCGGTAGAGGTCGAAAATCTGCTGCTGGCGCTTCACGATGCGATCCGCCCACACGTCAGCTGCAGCACCGTTGACCGAACTTTGGATCGACTTGAGACCACGTCTTTGTTTCGCTTTGTTGGACTCAAAATCGCCAGCAATGAATTCATCGAGGCTGGTGGCCGCGAGTTTGCTTTTCATCTCAGAGAAACATTTATCGATCCAGACTTGTTCTTTGCCCATGGATGGATGCTGGTTGATGGCTGCAGAAATGATGACTGCGCCCCCGTAAGCGAGCTTTGCGTCACTTCGCAGGTCGGTCCGCCTGAGGCGTTGCTCTCGAATCTTATGAAATAGCCGTCGAGCCTGGGTTTTTCGGGTCTTTTTAGTTTTTGCTGTTCTTTCTTTTGCCGACAGTCCTGGGTTTTTCTTTGCGGTGGCCTGCGTATGGTCCCTAAAGGGTTTGGAGGCTGCTATGAGCTTTGTAAAACCGCTGGGAATGATCGCATCAAGATTTTCCGAGAATACGGCATTAATTTCCGACTTTGGTGGATTGTGGTCAGCTTCCGTGAATTTTGATACTGTTTCGCCTCGGATGTTATTGTGAATTCCGGCTTTGCCTTCTTTGTCGAGGAAATCAGCGTTTGGGCCGGAGAATGCACGCTGGCGGGCATGCCCTCTGATGAGTTGAGCATCTGATAGGTCGGGCTCGTCACCAGCGGATGGCTTCGTTCCGGGAAGTTTGAACACCTCCCGAACAAATGCATAGTATTTATTGCGTTGGTTCGTGATTGTGGATCTGATGATGGCGGGCTCGTTCGCATAAGCTCTCACGACTTCGTCGTACTTCGCCTTGGTTTCCTCCATCAGCGCTGTTTGGATGGCACTTTCCCCGTTTGGAGTGGTGGGATCGAACTTCTCGAGGGATTTTGGGATCGCATCCGCCCTGGTTTTGTCGAACGAACCCATCGCATTGTTGTAGGGGCCGTAGATGACGAGGACCGGGAATGACCCACCCGTATCGCCCACCTGGTAGTTGGATAAGCGGCCAAAAACTGCCTTCTGCGGATCGCGGCCTTGGTTTTGGGGCTGAAAGTAGATGAGGTTTGGGTTCGAAGCTGACTTGTCCGTGCCGGCGAACAGCTTCTGGATCGCAGCGAGGACGCCCCTTGGCGGGTTGTGGTCAAGCTCCAAGACGCGCTTATCCTGATCCGGCACCGACCTTTTGCCTTTGACGTCTGAAAGATCGGAGTAGCTGCCGTAGCGGCCCTCGAGGGTCGTGAGGTTAGGAGCAAAGCGAAGCAAAAGTTGAGGATCGTTCGTGTCAAACAGGGTCTGACTCTTTAACCTGACGCCATAGCGGGTGAGCACGATCCCCGCTTCGTTTATCTCCTTGGCGAGGGCTTTTGCGGTCTTGGTTTGCGGGGTGGCGCTGTCGGGTGCGTAGCGCTCGGCGAGGGTGTCGGCATCTTCGGTTTCTGTGGCGAACGCTCGGATGAACTCGACCACCCGGAGGAGTTGGTCGTTGGGAATACCTGCCGCTTTCGCGGCTTTGAGCTGCGCCTCCAACTCTTTCGTTGCGTCGTCGGTGTCGTCTGGTTGGGTCCTGATGTAGAGGTCTGCACGTTTGCCGCGCTTCTTGGCGTAAAGCGTATGCGGGGCTTTGCCGATGGTTAGCTTTGCGGCGGGTAGCTTCCGTTTTGAGTTCAGGCGCTTGGCGAGTTTGGCGAGGAGTTTCTTGGCCTTCTTCACTAGAAACTTCACGAAACGGTCGACCGCTTTGTCCACCGGCTTGCGCAGTTTCTTGATGATGCTTTGGATCTTGGCCGTGACGCCTGAGACAGGAATGACCGCGGCCAGAAACGCCAAGAAGAGTGGGACTGTGCGCCCCATGGCGTCTTCGACGAACTTGGCCGCGCTTTCGATTTGGCCGCGGGCGATGGCGCCGACGGAGGAAATCATCGTCTTCACCAGTTCGGCGATCTGCTGAAGGCGCTCCAAGAACGCGACGATAAAGTTGTAGATCGTCAACACCACCTTAATGATCGCGCCAACAGGGTTGGAAAGGCCCGCAATCCAGGTGAGGCTAGCCTTCACAATCGAAGCAATGACGAACTCGGTGATCCCGCCGATCACGGTTTGGCGCAGGTTCTCGATCATGCCGAGAAGCTTTTGCCAGACGCCCATCACGCCTTTTGTCACCAAAAGCTTGATGACGTCGACGGACTTTTCCAGGAACGCCACCTTCCGCTCGCCGTGGGGCTTTAGTCGTTTCACCAAGACTTTGCGGATGCGCTGCCAGGTGAGGCCAAGAATCTGAAAAACGATGGAGATGATGCCCTTGAGGTCCATCTTGTCGGGGAGTTGGAGGTCTAGCCCCTCCAGCGAGCCGAACAGAAACCCCAGGAGGCCTTTCTTGAGGTGTTTGCCGATGTTGCTGAAGAATAGGCCGAACCCTCGCCCGACCGCGGAGAAGAGGTTTTTGGCGAACTGAAGTGGATCGTCGAGGATGAGCTTGAGCGTGTCGCCTGCCGCCTTGATGAAGCCCCAGACCTGATCAGCGTAGGGTCCCGCGAGCTTGAGGGCGCCTTTGACGATAAACTCCAAAACTTTGTCTTTGACCGCCGAGACGAGGGTCATGAGGTCGTCGTAGATGGGCCTAAACGCGGGTTTGATGGACTGGACCGGCGCTCTCAGCGAGAATAGCGACTGCGCTTTGTTGATGGCCTGCTGGACCCGTGTGAGCGACACGTTGAGGAGGGGGAGCTTGCCCATCACCCACTCGTAGGCGGTCTCCAGTGCTCGGGTTTCCTTCAGACGCGCGTAGAGCTGCGGGCCGACGACTGGGATGAGGCCGAGAAGGCCTGACATGAGGCTGTCGGCGTTGCGCACGACCGTCTCACCGGTGAGTGGGTTCCGGCCGAGGATGACGGTGAGGAGCGTGTAGCCCGGCACTTGGCGGGCGTACTCGTCGATTTTGCCAAGAGCCTGCTTCTCCAGGAAGGTGGAGAGGCCCCGGCGGACGCGTTTGGCGCCAGCCGCACCCGCAGGGCCTTTGGGGGCCATCAAGCGGGAGCGGCTGCGCCCGGTTTGTTGCACCACGTGGGTGAGCTCGTGGGCGATCAGCCGGTGATCGTCTGCCCGCTCGCCATCGCCGAGCCAAATATCGTTGCCGTAGGCGAAGGCGCGGGCGCCGATGGCAGCGGCGGTCGCCCGGTCATTGGGCCGGTCGTGGAGGCGGACTGCGGAGAAATCTGCGCCGAAACGGGGTTCCATGTAGGCGCGGACGGCAGCTGGCATTGCCCGGCCCGGACCTGGCGCTGCGATGCGTGCGGCAACGTCGGACGGGGCAGCGCCGCCCTCGGGACCCATCGGGGTGGTTGGCGCTAGTGCCGTGGTCTCGCGGCGGGCGAGGACGCGGGCGGGCTGCGCCGCGTCCGGCGGCAAATCGCCGGATGCGATATCTTCCGGTTGACCGGCCTCAATCTCGGCGAATTCATCAGTGCCGAGTGCGGCTGCGTCGACGTTCTCGGTTTTGGGGAGGTCGATGTCGGCCTGTTCTGTGGGAAGGGCCGGCTCCTGGTTCACCGCGTCGAGGCTCGGCTGGTCGCTGACTGAGGCGCGGCGCACGGCGCCGGTCCCCCGCGGGGCTGAGACGGGGTCGGCGTGGGCCGGGAGAGGCGCCATCGTGACCACGCGCTCTGCGACGCGGTCCGCCTCGTGCTCCGCCGGATCGTTGGCGGCGCCGACCATAATTTTCGCTTGTAACGCTGCGCCTGGGCGCATGGCCTTTGCGACCCGTGTCAGCGCGGTGTCGCCGGTGCGCGCTGGCGACACCACCCGCCGCGGCCGTGCGGGTTTTTTCGCCAGTGCCTTGGTGCTGCCCACCGCGCTAGTCTACCGTGATGACGAGGTTTGACGGCGGGTAGAGCGGCCAAAAGTCGGTGCGCAGCGGACTATATCTGGGGTTCTTCTTCAGTATCTTTTCGACGGTACGTTCGAGATATGATTTGAACTCGCCAGCTACGTTTTCCTTCGTACTTTTTCTGCTCTGATCCAGCAGGTAAATGACGACGGTGTCGTCAGACCGCAGCACGGCAGCGATGATGATTGAGTGATAGCCCGACATCACCGATAGACCGAAGAAGTAGAAACCTAGCTTACCGTAGCTCCGAACCGTGTCGGCGATCTCTTTCTCGGGGTCTTTGTCGAATTTTCTGGTTTTCTTGTTGAAAGTAATTGAGGTGGGCGCGCCGGCATGGCCGAGTTCGCGCATCGTCTTCATCATGGTGATGATGTGGTTAAGGTTAGCTCTATCGGCGGCGTCTTTCTCGGCGACAATGGTCTCGGTGGCTTTGCGTGTGCCCGGCCCGTAGAGCTGTTCGATACCCATGTACGCCGCGGTCATGCAGTGATTGCCCTTCTGAGTGTCGTAAGCGAGCTTGACGTCCTGACGAGTGGGGCGATCGAACTGCCGCGCGGCGGGCTTTAGTACGATGAGGGCGCGCGTGACGGCGGCCTTGTCGCCGTCCTCCAAGGTGGCTTTGTCGGCGTTGATGGCCGCGCGGAGAAGGTCGACAATCGCACGGCCGGCCTCCTGCGCCTGGAGGACACTGGCGAGCGAGACCGTGAGCTGGTCGGCGACGGCGAGCGCGATGGGGCCGGCGTTTTTGCCGGCGATCTGTGCCTTGAAGAGGGGCAGTGCCTCCTCCGCATTGGTCATCGCTTTTGGCGCCAGGAGAGCGCCGAGCGCGCTCGGTTTGCCGGCGACGTCCTCGCTGTCCGATGTGGTGAGGGCGGACTGCGGCTTGGCCTTTCCCGCTTTCAAGGTGAGGGCCGGGTCCCACGCCGTGTCGTAGCTTTTCAGCCAGAGCGCGGCGAGGGGGAGGTTCACGATCAGCTCGTCCGTCTTGGGGTGACGGCGCATGGGGAGCGGCAGGCGCAAGCCAGCGCGCCAGACGGGCATGGTGGGCGGGCGAAGATAATATTGGTGGTAGACGAGAAGCGCCTTGGCGAGGCCGTCCGCGGTTTTGATTTCGGGGCTGAGCACGGCGCGTTGCGCCTCGGTGAGGCTCGGTTCGGCCGACAAAAACAGCGGCAAAAGCTTCGCGGCGATGTGCGACAGCGTCTGGCCTTCGCGCACGATCACGTTGGTGCGCAGGCGCGTCTCGTCGTTGATGCGCCCGCCGTGGACGCTGATGTCGCCGTGCTTCACCGCGTCCTTTGGCTTCATTTGCACCGTGGGCTTGGCCCGGGACTGCTGGACGGTGTGAACGAGCTCGTGGGCGAGGAGGTGGTCGCCGGCGGGAGTGCCCGGGCGGTATGCGCCGGGGGCAAAGCCGATGGTGCGGCCGGCGGTGATGGCGGCGGCGCCGAGCCGCTGGGTTGCGGCAGCGGCTGCCGGGCTATCGGCGATCCGAACATCGCGAAACGACGGGCCGATGGCGGAGGCCATTTTGGCGCGCACGGGTTCAGCCATTGGCCGTCCGGGACCGAGAGCGCTGGGGGAGGCGTTAGCACTTTGCCCGCCTGGTGAGCCGCTGGGGGCAGCGCCGCCGGCCGGGGGTGATGGGGCCGCCTTGGCCTGCGCGGCGGGGGCGGGGCCTGCCGTCATGTCTTTGGCTGTGTTTTGGCCACCGCTGACGGCGCGCTCGGCGATCGCGTCGGCTTCGCCCTCGTGCTTTTGGGACAAGTCGAATGGGACATCGCGGGTGGCGCGCAGGCCAGCGCCGATCCGTGCACTGCGGGCCGACAGTGTGGGCGTTGCGACGCGCAGCGCGCCATCGCCCTCACCAGGGGGCCGTGGGCTACGGCGGCGTCGGCGGCTGAGCTTTGCCATGCCCGCCGACCTATCGCCTCAGAAACTCGGCGGCAGCCTGAGTCAGCAGATCGGCGCGCTGCTGGTTGATCCCCGCCTCTTTCATGGCTTCGACCATGCGGGGGGCGGGATCGGCGAGTTCGCCGACGGTGAAAACCCCCGCTCTCGCCAATTGTCGCATGAGTTCCCCGTTGAGCTGGGGAATGGCCGATAGCGGCCGTTCGCGGCGCAGGTTCTCCCGCAGCTCGCCTTGCTCGTCGCGCAGCTCTGCCAGCTCATCCCGGAGCTCACTCAGGGTACTGCGCTCGGCGGTGACGGCGGAGCGAAGGGTGGCGAGTTCGCCCTCGGCGGCGCTGATGGCACCGGCGACTGCGGTGCGCTCCCCTGTCAGTTCACCAAGCTCGGTCTGCGCGGTGGCGATGGCGTTGCTGAGGCTGGAGAGTTCGTCGGTGGCGCCTGCGATGGCGGCTGAGGCCGACGCGCGCTCCTCCAGCAGAATTTCAAGCGCGCTGCCGGCCGTTTCGATCTCACCCGTGAGCTTGTTGACGCCCGCCGCCAA
>CAKZYH010000387.1 GCA_937884725.1 uncultured Paracoccaceae bacterium | reverse complement strand
TTCGCGCCGGCGAAGTCTCGATACCCTGGACGTTGGAGGCATTTCCACGGCGCCTCACAATCACGAACGCAGCCCCTACCCAAGAACAATCCCCAGCTGAGCGGGTCGGTGCCGTTGCTCAGCATGTCGGAGACGTAGGGTTGAGCACCGTGCGCACCGAGCACGGGGCATTCTATTTGCGCGTCCTAAACGGAGAGGCGTTCTCGCAGCCTGAACTGCGGATCGAGTTCGACGGTGACGCATTGGTTCGCCTTTCCGAAGCGATTCACTTCGTCCGCTTCGCGCATTCCAGCGGGCGACAAATACCGCGCGACGCGCTCACGGCACTCCAGCGAACCCGCTTTTCGATGGAGCTCCGAGCGCTTGATGGCTCACTATCCGGTGCAAGCTATCGCGCCATCGCTGAGAACTTGTTCGCTTTTTCAAAGCATATGCGAGGTGCCGTCTGGAAGACGCACGATATCCGGAGCCGCACCATTCGGTTGGTCACAAACGCGAAACGTCTGATGCGCAGCGGCTACAAAGATCTTTTGCGCATTCCGCCACGCAGATAGGGGCCATCGCGAGCAAAGGTTGCTTCCGTCCGCTTCCATCCGGTCGGCAAAAGGGTGCCGGTTCCGCGTCGATGGAATTCGGCATCCCCGTGCGCGCATGCACTCCGCCATCGTGGCCCTCGACAAGCCGCGGCGGGGCGCTGCGGCAAGAAGCACGAGGTCATTCGATGGCACACACCACTGGCGCCGTTTCCCCACGATACCTGCGAACGTCGGAAGCGGCGCGGTTCCTCGGCCTCTCCGGCCGCACGCTGGAAAAACACCGCACCTACGGTACGGGCCCCATATACTCGAAAATAGGCGGTCGCGTCGTCTACAGCATCGAGGATCTACTCGCGTGGGTGCAGAAAGGCACTAAGGCTTCGACCTCGGACGACACTGGTGAAGTTGTGCTTCCGGCCAAACGCCATGCGGCGATCGCCCCTGCGTACAACAACCAGCGCAACAGCTGACGACCATGCGACGACAGCGAAGAAGCTCGCCTCACATGACCAAAGAGCCGCGCGAGCAACTCGAGCTGTTCCACGCCATCCCGGGCAAATTCGCAGCGCGCGACGCCCAAGATCTGATGGCATACCCGTTTTTCTCGCTGTCGAAGGGGCGCAGAACTTCTCCTATCGCCTATGAGACAAAGGCCGTCGCGATCCGCGTCGAGGGCGTGCCGGAGCATGGCATCGCCACGATCTGGGATGCCGACATTCTCATCTTCGCAGCAAGCCAAGTGGTGGAAGCGCGCGACCGTGCACGCCGAGGGATCGGCTGTGGACCATCCCGTTTGCTGGCGGTGCGACCGCACGAGATCCTTCGATTTGTCGGCCGCGGTGCGTCTTCGCGAGACTACGTGCGGCTGCGCGCAGCACTCGATCGACTGCAGGCAACGACGGTTTCAACGACAATCCGCGCACCTAACCGCGCGCATCGGCATCGATTTTCGTGGATCAACGAATGGAAAGAAGCGACCGATTCCAGCGGCGGGGTAGCCGGGATGGAACTCGTTCTTCCAGATTGGTTTTACCAGGGTGTGCTCGACAACCGGCTCGTGCTCACCATCGATCCTGCGTATTTCCGACTAACTGGGGGGCTCGAACGCTGGCTTTATCGGCTGGCGCGCAAACATGGTGGACGCCAGCCGGATGGCTGGTCCTTCGATCTCAAATATCTGCACGTGAAGTCTGGCAGTTTGATGGGGTTCCGCCGCTTTCGTTACGAAATTCGAGCGTTAGCAGCGAGAAACGCGCTTCCCGGCTACGAGCTTGAGATGGCGTTGGAGATCACCGGCCGCGACGTGCGCGAGGTTCTGGACTTGAGACCGCGCGTCGCGCGTCAGTCTAAAGGCGTCGGAGGACCGGCGTGCCTTTCCTGATGCCTGTGGAAACCCTCGTGCTATCGGGGACGCTTTTGCTCGTGCTATCGAGAACGCCCTACTCGTGCCATCAGGAACGCTTTTGCGACTTAAGCAATTGTTTTGAAACGAAAGTTCTTTCTCGTAACTTCTCTAACAAAGAATACTACGTATTCTTTTTAACGCACTGGCGGCGAGTTTCGTGTGGAAACGCCGGGGATAAGCTGGGGAAACCCGGCGAGAAGTTTGCCGCTGACGGGCGCATCTTTTCTGGCTGTTCGGGGCGAACGCCATGAGTGCGACCGATCGAACATCCAACGTCGATCATAGCATATGGGGGCCGGCCGACGGACCGGACCTCACAGAAGTCGAATTGTATTTTGACCGACACTGGGTTGAGCGCTGGTTGCGTTTTGGTCAGCCGATCCACGACCATTCGATCGACGCGTACACCCGCGTTGTCACGTTCCCGCCGAACGCTGTGTTCGCCTTCGTCCGGTGGGCCGGCAACGAACACGGCACCATTGCCAGCCGGATTGACATCGTCCGTGCGGTCGAACCGGGAGAGCCTCTCACACAGCTGCCGTTTGTGTCGCCTGGCGGTGAGATTGTCGCGCGCCTCTCGGGCTGGCCGAAGGTCAAGCAGATGCTTGAGCACATCGACAGCATTGAAGCCCTCGGAGTTGCGCCGGCTGACGTCTGTTTGGACCATTGGCGGCACGCGAGCCATCGCATCGAAGTCCGGGAAACACCGCGGCCATACACCCTGGAGCGGCACACTTCATGGCTGCGACGACGAGAAGTCGGGCGATGAAGTGGCAAATTCACTCTACCATCGTCGTCTCGATCGTGATGCTCCTCGCGCCGCTTGCCGGCGAACCGCTGCCTATCCTCGTCTGGAACGCAAGCGCGAGCGTTCCCGTCGGTCTCTACACCGTGCGGCCGAGCGACGAGATCGAGAACGGCGATCTCGCGGTCGTGCGGTTGACGAAGGATCATGAAACGCTGCTTCGCGAGCGCGGTATCATTCGCAACCGCGTCCCGTTGATCAAACCTGTGGCAGCCTCAGGCGGACAACGTGTTTGCCGTCGAGGAGCAGAGATTTTCATCGATGGCCATGTTGTTGCCCGTGCCTCAGAGCGGTTTTCCGACGGGTTTCCGCTGCCTGTCTGGAGCGGATGCAAGACCCTCAGCCGCGAAGCGGTGTTCCTGCTTGCGCCCACGGAACCGCGCTCATTCGACGGCCGGTACCTTGGCCCGACTGCACGTTCTGACGTGATCGGACGAGCGGTTTTCTTATGGAAACCGTGAGGATGAAGTTAGGACAGAGGCGAAAGCAGGGATGGCAAGATAAAAGCATGCGAGGTGCATGCGGTCGGATGGGCTTATTTTTCACGTGCCGCCTTATTCTCGCGCGATGTTCGATAGCACCGACGCGAGGTGCGATTTCTCAAAACCGCAAATCGCATCGGAAAACTCGCACCTCACATCCCAGAGTCCATGCATGAGCAGCGACGAGAACGTTCGAGTTCGCCCCGGCGCCATTCGGGGGACTCGATCGAAGATCCCGAGCTTTGCTGCACGAGCGCTCGTGGCGGCGAACGCGGCAGGCGGGCTCGCCAAGCTTGGTCAGGCGAAGCAATTACCCCGCCGAGGGTTCGGGCGCGGCCGTGCAATGGCGCTGGCTGCGCAGCACCGGTTCTCGCCAACATCGCGCAACGTGGTGGTAAAAGCTCGCATCGTGCGGCATCGATCCGCCTCAGCGAACCTTAAAACGCACGTGCGGTACCTGGAGCGCGAGGGTGTCACGCGCGACGGGGAGCGCGCGCAGCTGTTTGGCCCAGGGGACCAACTCGTCGACGGCAGCGAATTCGCAAACACGTGCAGCAGCGACCGTCACCACTTTCGCTTTATCGTCGCACCAGAGGAAGCAGAGGAAATTGGTGACCTCAAGGTATTCACCCGCGATCTCATGCGCGACGCCGAGCGCGATCTCGGCACGCGCCTCGAGTGGGCAGCCGTCGACCACTGGAACACCGAACACCCACATGTCCATGTCCTCGTGCGCGGGCGCACTGACACGGGCGAGGACCTTGTCATCAGTCGCGACTACATCCGCTCGGGGCTGCGTGCCCGCGCATCCCACCGCGTGACCCTCGAGCTTGGACCGCGGACTGCCATCGAGATCGAACGCTCGCGCAATGCGGAGGTCGCAGCAGACCGATTTACCCGGCTTGACCGCAACCTGCTCCGAGAAGCCGAAGACAACGCTGGTGTTATCGATGTTCGGCCTGACATTGCGCGGCGAGCCGATCCCGACCATCGGCTGAAAGTGGCACGCTTGCGCAAGCTTGCACGGCTCGGCCTGGCCGAGGAAACCAAAGGGCGTTGGACGATACGCACCGATGCCGAGGAAGCGCTGCGCGCTCTCGGTGAACGTGACGACATCATTAAACGCCTTCATCGCTCGGCGAACACCCTGGACCGGTCGGTTGCGGACGACACGTTCGTGCTCGCTGGCGAGAACGCTTCGGTGGTCGGACGGTTTGTCGCTCGCGGCCTGGATGACGAACTCGCTGGATCAGCCTTCGCTATCATCGACGGCACCGACGGCCGCTTGCACCACATCCGCCTGCCCAGCCTCGAGGCGGCGACCGACGCGCCCACTGGCGCCATCGTAGAGCTTCGCAAGCTTACGACCTCCCGCGGCACAGAGATCCCGGTTCTCGCCGTCCGTTCCGATCTGGACGTGCATGCCCAGATCACTGCGGACGGCGCAACGTGGCTGGACCGGCGTTTGATCCGCGGTGACGTTAGCGACCTTCCAGACCGAGGGTTCGGGAAAGACGTTCGGCAGGCAGCGGAGCGCCGGATTGATCACCTCGCCGAAAACGGCCTTGCAAGGCGCGCCGGCCATCGCGTCATCTTGGCACGCAATCTCCTCGCAACCCTTCGGCGCCGCGAGCTTCAAAGCACGGCTCGTGCAATCGAGGCAGAGACCGGCAAAACGTTCCGGGAGCTTACGCAAGGCGAACACGTTCGCGGCACACACGCACGAACCCTTCGGCTCGCATCCGGTCGTTACGCCCTGATCGAAGACGGGGTCAGCCTCTCCCTGGTTCCCGCAACCCCGAAGCTTGAGCGGCAGATCGACGGACCAATGCTGGGGATCGTCCGCGCGGACGGCATGCTCGAGCTGAACGCAGTGCGCCAACGAGGGCTTTCGCGCTAACATAGGTCTTTCCACGCCATACTACGATCCGTCGTTCTTCCCGCTTGCACCGCGCCGCCGCGCGGTAACTTTTGCATCATGACGGGCTCGAAGATTCTCTGGGGGCAGTTGCTCGCCGTCGCGATGATCGTGATGGCCACCGTCTGGTCTGCCACGCAGTGGACCGCGTACCGCCTCGGCTTCCAGCCCGGCCTCGGTGAGCCGCTCTACAATCTCATTGGATTGCCTCTGTACGCACCACCAGCGTTCTTCGCCTGGTGGTATCAGTTCGATGCCTATGCCCCGGAGGTGTTCGTCGAAGGAGCAATCATCGCCGCATCTGGCGGGTTCCTATCCATCGCCGTGGCGATCGCCATGAGCGTCATCCGATCGCGAGAAGCGCGACGCGTCACGACGTACGGCTCGGCACGATGGGCTGAAGAGCAAGACGTCAGGCGCGCAAACCTTGTTGGAAACGACGGCGTCTTCCTCGGGCGGTGGGAAGGTGAATACTTGCGCCATGCCGGCCCGGAGCACGTTTTGTGCTTCGCACCAACCCGCTCCGGCAAGGGCGTCGGCCTCGTGGTCCCAACGCTGCTCACCTGGCCGGGCTCGGCGATCGTCCACGATATCAAGGGCGAGAATTTTGAACTCACCGCCGGCTGGCGAAGTCGTTTCGGTGAAACACTGCTCTTCGATCCCACCGACACAGAGAGCTCCGCCTACAACCCGCTGCTGGAGGTTCGCCGCGGAGACAATGAGGTCCGCGACGTCCAGAATGTCGCTGACATCCTTGTCGATCCAGAGGGCGCGCTGGAGCGCCGAAACCATTGGGAAAAAACCAGCCACGCACTTCTTGTCGGTGCAATCCTCCACGTTCTTTACGCCGAACCCGACAAGACACTCGCCGGCGTTGCCAACATGCTTTCGGATCCAAGGCGGCCAATCGAGGCCACCCTCAGCGCCATGATGTCCACCCCGCATCTAGGTGACGGTCCTCACCCGGTAGTAGCATCCGCCGCTCGCGAACTCCTCAACAAGAGCGAGAACGAACGCTCAGGTGTCCTATCCACCGCAATGTCGTTCCTCGGCCTCTACCGCGATCCCGTTGTCGCGAAAGTTACCGAACGTTGCGACTGGCGCATCGACGACCTGGTGGCGCGCAAAAAACCCGTGACGCTCTATCTTGTGGTTCCGCCTTCCGACATCGCACGCACCAAACCGCTGGTTCGCCTCATCCTCAATCAGATCGGGCGTCGGCTGACGGAATCGTTGACAGGGGCCGCCGACCGGCATCGTGTGCTGCTCATGTTGGACGAGTTCCCAGCTCTTGGGCGCCTCGATTTTTTCGAGACTTCGCTGGCATTCATGGCCGGCTATGGCGTCCGCAGCTTTCTGATTGCGCAATCCCTAAATCAGATTGAGAAGGCCTATGGCACCAACAACGCCATCCTCGACAACTGCCACGTGCGCGTGTCCTTCGCGACCAACGACGAACGCACCGCTAAACGTGTTTCCGACGCCCTCGGCACAGCCACGGAGCTCCGCGATAGCCGCAACTACGCCGGTCATCGTCTCGCGCCATGGCTCGGGCATCTTATGGTCTCGCGGCAAGAGACTGCCCGGCCGCTGCTGACGCCTGGGGAGGTCATGCAGCTTCCGGCGGCCGACGAAATCGTCATGGTGTCAGGCGCTCCACCGGTCCGGGCTAGAAAGGCACGCTATTTTGAGGACCGTCGTCTCACCTCACGGATCCGTCCGCCGCCCAAGCCATCGCGGCTCCCGTCAACAACCAAAGATTGGTGCGGTCTCGTTCCCGCGGAAGATCCGGCCGGAGAGACCGAGCCGACCATTGTCGCCGAGGCCGAAGGCAGTATCCGCCGCGAACCCGAGGACTTGCAGCACACCGAACGTGAGCCTGACCGACCACAAGCCGCCAACGAATTCCTCTTCGGCCTCGACGACGACCTGCCGCCTGACCTCACAATCCAAAGATCAGCGGAAACCATGCATGATAAGGAACGACTGGCGCGCCAGGCGGCCCTCGATCCTGATGACGGGATCGTTCTTTAATGCGAAAAGAGCGCCTCTCGGTCTACCTCGATCCGCCCGTCATGACGGCATTGCGCGCGTACGCGGACCGCCGCGACCGGTCAATGTCGCTTGTGGCCGAAGCGGCCATTGCGTCCTTCATCTCGCCGGACGCAGCTGAGCGCGAAGAGGCCGCTCTCATCAAGCGGCTCGATCGTCTGAACCGCCAACTCGACCGCATTGGCCGCGACCAAACCATCGCAACAGAAGCCCTCGCCCTCTTCATCCGATCCTGGCTGCAAGCAACGCATCCCATCACCGACCATGACAAAACCGCACGCGCCAAAGGCGCCGAACGCTATGAGCGCTTCATAGAAGCTCTGGGCCAAAGACTAGCCGCAACGGGGCGCCTAGTCGACGAGGTGACCTCTGAGCGGGCTTGATGGTTGTAAAGAAATCGTCGAATGCCTCGCCGCCGCATCCCTCCGACCCGACCAACAGCTTCATGGCGGCGTGTCCCAAATCAGCGCCCGTGGGACGGCTGAGGTGGAAACCAACTTTCATTCCGCGTTGGAACTGACGCCGATGCCGCGGGGCTAATACTAACAGGTCTCCTGCAGATCCCGTGCGATTCAAAATGCTAGTTCTTGAACCATTTGTTCGGTACGATATTATGAAATTCTGATTCGAGATTGCACTAAGATTTTGCATGCGATTTGGACGGATCTACGGATTGAGGCGAACTGTCTGCTCCAATGATTGAGTACGGTCATCGGGGAATCCGTTTAGCGAAGATGATGACTTTAGCTACACCGCCTCAAGCGCCTGCGATCACTTCCGCTCAGACGCTATAAAACTCGCGGTACCACTCCACGAAGCGTGCCACGCCCACCTTCACCGGCGTAGCTGGTTTGTAGCCCACCGCCCGCTCCAGCTCAGAGGCATCAGCATAGGTGTCGGGCACATCCCCCGGCTGCAGCGGCAACAGTTCTTTGATCGCCTCCA
>CAKZYH010000386.1 GCA_937884725.1 uncultured Paracoccaceae bacterium | reverse complement strand
CTCGGCGCCCCGATCCTGCACTACAAGGTGTGCTCCACCTTCGATTCCTCGCCAACGATTGGCTCCATCGGCAAGGCCACCGAGATTGGCGCCGCGGTGCGTCCAGGTCGTTGGATCCCACTCGTCGTCGGCGCCCCCGCCATCGGCCGCTACCAAGTCTTTGGTAATCTCTTTGCCGCGGCAGGCGAGGGGGTCTTTCGCCTCGACCGCCACCCGGTGATGGCCCGTCATCCCATCACCCCGATGGCCGAAGCCGACCTTGGCCGTCACCTCAGCGCCCAGACCGATTTACCCGTCAGCACCATCTCGCTCGCCGCCATGAAGTCCGGCGATAGCGATGCGGTCCTCGCACAACACGTCGCCGATGGCGCCGTCATCATCGCACTCGATGTGGCCGACGACGATACGCTCCGCCACGCCGGCCGCCTGATCTGGCAGGGAGGCACAACGCCAGTCTTCGCCGTCGGATCGCAAGGTGTGGAATACGCCCTTGTCGCCCACTGGCGCGCGCAAGGCGATCTGCCGGCAGAGCGTGCCGAACCAGCGCTCACACCGGTCGATCAGCTGTTCGCTGTCTCAGGTTCCGTCGCGCCCATCACCGCCGAGCAAATCGCCGTCGCTGAGGCACAGAGCTTCCACATCATCCCCGTCCAAGCGGCTACCGCAGCGGATGAGGCGAGCCTCCGCGCAGAATGCGAGCGCGCGCTCGCAGCGGCGCTCTCCGCCCTGTCGGATGGGCACGACGTTATTGTCGCGACAGCGCGCGGCCCTCACGACCCGGCGGTGGCAGCGATGGCCGCAGCCGTGGACCAGGCCGGCACCACCATGGACGCCGCCAACGACCGGCTCGGCGCAGCGCTCGGCCGGATGGTCGCCGACGTTCGCACCGCGACAGGCCTGCCGCGCATCGCCATCGCCGGCGGCGACACCTCAGGCCACGCGCTCACCGCGCTGGGGGCCGAGGCGCTCAGTGCGGTCGCCCCCATCGCGCCCGGCGCACCGCTTTGCCAGATCCATGCACGCGAAAGCCCGCAGCTCGACGGCCTACAAGTCACGCTAAAGGGTGGGCAGATGGGCGCGCCCGATTTCTTCGTGACAACCAAACGCGGCCACCGCGACGCATAACAAAACCCCACACTAGCCGGGGATCGAAAGAGGGGAAACGACAATGAGCACCATCGCACTCATGGGCGCGGGCGGGAAAATGGGCGTCCGGCTTGCCACCAACCTAAAGGGCACCGACCACGACGTGCTGCCCGTCGAAATCAGCCCCGAAGGCCAGAAACGGCTCCACGATGAGACCGGCCTCACCTGCGTTGAGCAAGGCCAGGCGCTAAGCGCCGCAGACACCGTCATCCTCGCGGTACCCGACCGCCTCATCGGCAAGATCCTGTCAGGCTTCATCGATCAACTGAAGCCCGGCACCGCAGTCATCATGCTCGACGCCGCTGCCCCCCACGCAGAGGTGCTGCCCGAGCGCCACGACGTGACGTACTTCGTCACCCACCCGTGCCATCCGCCGCTCTTCAACGACGAGACCGACCCTGCCGCCAAGACCGACTATTTCGGCGGCATCGCCGCAAAGCAGCACATCGTGTGTGCTCTGGCGCAGGGCCCGGAACAGGACTTTGCCAAATGCGAGGCGATCGCACGGGCGATCTACGCACCAGTCATGCGCTCGCACCGGTGCACGGTGGAGCAGATGGCCATCCTGGAGCCAGCGCTCTCAGAAACCGTCGGCGCGACGTTCGCACAGGCGCTCGCCGATGCCACCCGCGCCGCGGCCGACCGAGGCGTCCCGTACCAGGCGGCGGAAGACTTTATGCTCGGCCACCTCAACATCCTGCTCGCGGTGGCATTCGGCGCCCAGCCCGGCGGCAAGCTGTCGGATGGCGCGCTCCTCGCCATCAAAGAAGCCGAACCGGTGATTTTCCAAGACGGCTGGATCGACAAGGTTTTTGATCCCGCCGCAGTCAAAGCCTCCGTGGCCTCGATCTGCCGCTGAGCCACATACTGCGCAGGCGAGATTTCACAAAAAAGCCCGCCGGAACCATTCCGGCGGGCATCTGCGCGTTGATGCCAACGCTATCAAATCGGAACGGGTCTAGCGCTCCAGCGCACCCACTCCAGAGAAGCGGAACGCTTCCTGTTCGAGCGCATCGATTTCCTCAGCGCTCATCTGGTCGTGGGCGACGGTGATGCGGCCGAGGAACACCAGCGGCAGCTCGTCTTGCCGCCCTTCCATGTAGGCTTTGATCGCTTCGGCGGTCGCTGCGCCCACGTCGTCGCCCATGCGCATCGGCGTTGCGTCCAGCTCACCCCGGCGGATCGCATCAAGCTCAAGGCCCGTGCCGCCCCACCCGGTGGAGAAGACGTCCTTTTCTTTGCCGGCCGCGATCTGCGCCTCGACCGAGCCCATGGCCATCGCCGTATTGGCGTTATGGATCACAGTTGCCTCGGGATAGGCCTGGAGGATCAGCTGGGTGCCCTCAAAGCCGCCCTCGCGCTGATACTCGCCATAGTGCTCGTAAACCGGGTCCCAGTTCCCTTTCTCGGCAACGCACTCCATGAAGTCGCCTGAGCGCTGGTTGTCCGTAATCCCCGGAATGCCGCGGTTCAGCGCGTAGGTGACGTCGTTGCCGAGCCGGCCCAGCATGTAGTCGCACATCGTGAGCGCACCGGCGGCGGAGGAGAAGTCGAACCACGCGTCCGGCTGGTTCTCCAGGTCCTTCAGCACGGTGTGGAACGCCCACACGAAGGTGTTGATACCGTCGGTGCCGGCGAGCTTGCTGATGTTGTCGGCCTGGGTCGCAAGCTCCGATGGGCCAAATATCACAAAGTCATAAAGGTCCGCGTCCTGCGCTACCTGATTGGCGTAGGTGGATTGGAGCGAATGCTCGATCTGGCGTGACGCGAACTCGGTGGTGTCATACTCAATCCCAAGCTCTTCGAGGCGCTTGGTGAGCGCCAGATAGTTGCGGGCCCAAAAGTCCGACACGTCGGCAGACGGGTAAATCAGCGCGATCCGCACCGGCCCGTCCTGGTTGCCAGAGTACGGCACAGCCTCGGCGCCAACGACGGCCTGCATGGCCTCCAGCTTGCCATCGGCGTTCACCTGTTCGGGCAGCCAATGGTCGCGCTCGGCGTCATCCGGCAGCGCTTTCAGCGGTAGGTCTTGGGCGGTCGCCGCGCCACACAGGGCGGTGGCCGCAAGAAGTGCGACAAGTGCAGTACGCATGGGGTTTCCTCCGGTCGTAGGTTTGCGGCTTTAGCCGCTTGGATTTGGATTGCCGGCAAACACAAAGCCGACAATCAGAAGAAGCGCGGTGACGCCCAGAACCACGGCGATCAGCTTCAGCTGCCGCAGGCTTTCCGGGCTCTTCATGCTGTCCATGATGCCGCGAGCGCGGTCACGGTCCTTGGCCTGCAGCCAGGTGTAGAAGGCCACCGACACGATGATCACAACGCCCGACGCCACCGATTGCCAGAAGAACTCGATGCGCAGCGTGACGAGCGCATTGATCATCATGGACAGGAGCAGGACGCCCGCCAGCGAGCCGAGCATCGAGGCTCTGCCGCCAAACAGCGATGTGCCGCCCACCACCACCGCCGCAATGACGTGGAGGTTGAAGTAGGGGGCAGACGTCGCCTGGATGGCGTTGAGCTTGCCGGTCAGCATCACGCCCGCAAGCCCCGCCATGGCGCCCATCAAAATGTAGGCGTAGATCTTGTGGCGCTGGACGGCGATGCCGGTCATTTCGGCGGCTTCAGGGTTGGAGCCGATGGCGATGGTGTAGCGGCCAAAATATGTCGCGCGCAGGATCAGTGCGCCCGCTGCCAGCGTCGCCAGCCCGATGGTCACCGGCACGGGCAAGAACCACGACAGTTCGCCCCGGCCGATGGTCGGAATGAGGTCGGGGAACCGCGCCAACACAAGCCCTTTGGCAAGCACCAGCGCAAAGCCCCGATAAACAAGGTCCATCGCGAGCGTACCGATCAGGTCAGGCACCTTCAGCTTGGTGATGACGAGCCCGTTGATGAGGCCGAACGTGGCGCCAATGGCGATCGCAATCGCCACAGCAATGGGCGCGGGCACACCATACTGCTTGATGAGAAACGCCATAATGATGGCGGACAGCGCCGCCACCGAGCCGATGGACAGGTCAATGCCCCGCTGGGTGATGACAAAGGTCATCGCCATCGCCATCGGCATGTAAAGCGCCGCGTCGAGCAGAATGATGTTGAGGTTGGAGAGCCGGAAATACCTGGCCGGCTCGACGACACCCATGAATGCAAGCAGCATCAAGATCATCGCCATCGGGCCGATGATTGCCAGATACGGGTCGAGCCGCTCGCCGAGCGTGCGCGTGGCTGGGGAGGGGACTGTGGCCTGGCTCATGCTGCAGCCTCCGCGCCGACGATCATGCCCAGCACCTCGGTATCGGTCGTCTTCGCCGTCTCCACCACGCCGGCGCACCGGCCGCGCCGCTGCACATGGATCCGGTC